>JBDSVQ010000131.1:0-5395 GCA_039927135.1 Fimbriimonadales bacterium
ATTTCATGAAGGATCAGATGCAGGTTGGCGACGGCGTACTTTTTTATTACAGTAGCTGTGCCGAGCCGGGTGTTGTTGGCATCGCCGAAATTGCAAGCGAGCCGTATCCCGATCATACGCAGTACGATTCAAAGTCAGAATACTTCGACCCAACATCGAAAGCAGACAAACCCAAATGGTGGATGGTCGACGTTAAGCCGGTTCAGAAACTGCCGAAATACGTTTCCCTTAAACTCATGCGCGAGACTGCGGAATTAGAAGGAATGATTACGTTGCGCAAGGGTAATCGACTCAGCATTACGCCAGTAACCGCTGAAGAGTGGAAGGCCATCCGTAAGATGGGCGGATTGAAGTAGCTCGCTAGATCTTTGAGATCGCGTCGACCAGTCCGTCGATTTCTTCTTTCGTCCGGACTTCCGTGACCGCGATAAGCAAAGAGTTTTCGTGAGCCGGGTAATAGTCGCCGAGAGGTAGCCCCGCCAGGATATCTTTCTCGAGCAACGCATCACGAACTTCCGCAGCATTTCGACCAAGGTCAATCGCGAATTCGAAAGCAAACGGCTCACCCGGAAAAGTCGGCTTGACGCCCGGCAGTGCGGTCAATTTATCAAAGGCGTAATGCGCCTTACGCACGCAAGACTCTGCCATTTCCTTAAAGCCACTTTTGCCGAGAGCGCTCATCCAAACAGTCGCGCACAGCGCCATCAGCGCCTGATTGGTGCAGATGTTGCTCGTCGCCTTTTCGCGTCGGATGTCCTGCTCGCGAGTGCGAAGGGTCATTACAAAACCGCGTCGTCCTTCGGCGTCCTGAGTTCTTCCGACGATTCGCCCGGGAATGGCTCGAACCAAATTGCGGCGAACGCAGAAATAGCCGACCATCGGCCCGCCGAACCCCATCGCAACTCCCATGGGCTGGGCTTCGCCGACAACAACATCACACTCCATATTGCCGGGCGGCTCAATGGCCCCGAGGGCAATAGGCTCACACACGGCGATTGCAAGTGCCCCATGTGCATGCGCCTCGCGGATGGTTTCGCGCGGGTCGTGAATTCTGCCGAAGAAGTCGGGGTACTGGAAGACGACGCAGGCGACGTCGCGGTCTACACGCTCCCGAAGGAATTGCTCCGGCGCCTCTTGCACTTCGCAGCCGATGGTCTCGGCAAAAGTGCGAACGCAGTCACGGTAGTGCGGATGAACTGAGTCGCTGATTAAAATCCGGTCGCGGCCCGTAACTCCCACCGCCATGATGCAGGCTTCGGCCAGGGAAGTGGCACCGTCGTACATGCTGGCGTTACACACCTCCATGCCCGTGATCGCGCAGATCATGGATTGGAACTCGTAGATGGTTTGCAGGTAGCCCTGGCTCGCTTCGGGCTGATAGGGAGTGTATGCCGAGAGGAACTCACCGCGGCTGATAAGCTCCAACACGATGCTCGGCGAATAGTGCTCGTAGATGCCGGCCCCAAGGAAGTTGGTCAGTTTGTCAAGGGATCGGTTCTTGGCTCCGATCTTGCCCAGCGCCTTTCCGATGGCGTACTCGTCCAAGGCTCCTGGGATGTTCAGGTCGGCGGTCAGGCGGAGCTTCTCGGGGATTTCGGTGAAGAAGTCTTGGATGGATTTTGCTCCGATGGTCTGGAGCATGGCTTGGCGGTCTTCTTCTGTGTGGGGAATGTAGGGCATTCGGGGCTTCGATTTTAGCAGAAAGAAAAGCTCGTCACAAATTGCCCGGATGGCGACAATAACCCTGTAGACGAGTGCCGACCGGGTCGGCGCTTCGCAACTACTCTAATGAGGGCATGAAATCAAAATGAAAAAACTTCTACTTCTAAGTCTAAGCGTGGCAGCCGCTTCTTCGCAGGCACTCTTAATCGACCCGACCGGCGGCGTGAGTGTCGGCACCGGCGATGATTTCACATTTAACCGAACGCTGTCGACCAGCTTCCAGTTCTACGGCGTCCAACATACTACGGCCAATGTGAGCACGAACGGCAACTTGCAGTTCCTTTCGAACAGCACTACCTTCGGCAACGTCGTATTCCCAAACACGACCCGAAACATGATTGCGCCGTTCTGGGACGACTTTAACGTGGTTGCGGGCGGAGCCAACTTCCTTCGGCATAACTCGACTGCCCAGTACGACGCGTTCACGTGGGACACCATATACTTTGGTTCAACGGAACGCCTTAGGTTCCAGGCGCTGCTTGTTCATGCCAATATCACCCTTGGAAGCATCGCCATGTCGGCAGGAGACATCGCGTTCAGCTATGACGGGCCATTTACGTCGATCCAAGGGAGTGGAACGGTCGGTCTGAACGAAGGCACGGTAAGTGGCGGTCTGAACCGACACATTTACGCGCCCGGCCATACCAACAACCTCAGCACCGAGGGAATGTTGCCCGACATCTTGGCAACTAACCAGTTCTACCTGTTCAGCAAGAACGGTCCGGGAGAGTACAGCGCTGAAGTTGTCCCAGAGCCAGCCACATTCCTCGTCATCGGCATCGGCCTCGCGGGCCTCGCGCTCGCTCGACGACGAAAGTAGTCCAGCTTGTGGAGAACAGTAACGCCACGGGGCAGAGCCTCGTGGCGTTGCTGTTTAACAATGTTCCACTCGGCGAGGCGGCTTATTCTTTTCTTGATTTTTGAGCCGCTAAATTGCCCTCTCACTCCGTCTACCGATTAGACTGAGCCACCGTTCGAGTGGCACAATGGATCCTGAGGTGCTTATAAATGAATAGATTTTTGATGGGCATGGCGCTCGCCATGGCTTTTTGTGTTTCTGCGTTCGGCGATGTCGGACGCGTAGTTGGCTCCGGCCCCGATGTGTTCGGCGGTTACACGAGCGAGCATATACTCGTGCGATTCGCCGTTGGCCGCATGCCGAACTCTTTGATCGGCCCGATCGGCAAGACCGGCGTTCGTTCGCTGGATACGCTCGGTGCGCGGTGGAACGTTACGTCCATAGACCCGTTGATGCCGGAGGGCTACGGAAATCCTGACCTTGCAGAGAGCCTCGGCCTCACGCGCTCCTTTAAGTTCTTGGTTCCCAAGGGTACAGACGTGATTGCGATGTGCGCAGCCTTTTCACGCAACGCAAACGTGGAGTTTGCTGAGGTAGACGGGATTGGAGGCACGGCGTACGTACCCAACGACCCGCTGATCGCGAACTGCTACGGACTGAACAACACCGGCCAGACCGGAGGAACCGCCGATGCAGATATCGACGCATATGAGGCTTGGGACACCTGGAAAGGCGGCGACAACATCACGCTCGCCGTAGTTGACTCGGGTGTGACGACGCACGTTGAACTGGTCGGCAAAATGGTGCCCGGCTGGAACACGAACAACAACACTAGCGTCACCACCGACGTTCTTGGTCACGGTACCCACGTAGCGGGCACGGCGGGCGCTCAGGGCGATAACAGCATTGGAATCGCAGGCGTTAGCTTTGGCGTGAAGATCATGCCGATGAGGGTCTTGAGCAACGGCGGCAGCGGCACTGAGGCGCAGTGCGGAGCGGGCATCGTTTGGGCTACCGACCACGGTGCCGACATTTGTACTATGAGCCTACAGTTCTACACCGGGTCGACGACTTTCCGAGATATGGTGGATTACGCGCATGGCGAAGGCGTGCTGCTGATAGCCGCGACGGGCAACAATCAGGGCAACGTCGTTGCTTTCCCGGCTCGGTTCGCTAACTGCTATGGAGTCGGGGCAACCGACCATAACGACGTTCGACCGAGCTTTTCCAATTACGGCCCGCAAAACGACGTGGTCGCGCCGGGTGTGGATGTGTATTCGACCATCCAGACCACCGGCTATAGCCTACTATCGGGCACCTCAATGGCTACCCCTCACACAAGTGGGTTGGCATCGCTGATCTGGTCCTACGATCCAGGTTTGACGAACGACGAAGTGTTCGACGTGATCATTGCGACGGTGGACGACAAAGGTGCCGTCGGTTGGGATCAATTCTACGGCTGGGGCCGCATTAACGCACAGAGCGCCCTTGCACTGGCCTCCGATCCCCTGATTGAGTTCACGAGTTTGACTATGAACTCGGGTCTGATCGTTTCGGGAGCAGTCGGCGATCTCTTCGACAGCGATGATGTGCGTGTCGACGTCGCTAATAACGGTAGCCGCGCGAACGAGGGCATTATCATGACGGCAAGCGGGACGGCCCCAGCCATGACGTTCAACCGCATGCAGATTCTCCTGGAGAGTTCGGTAACGAGAGCTGGCGTGTTGCAACGCGTTTACGCGTTTGATTTTGTCGCCGGAGCGTGGGTTGAGGTCGATTCTCGCCCGATGACGACAATTGACGGCACGGCAAAGATCAACATCACGAATAACCCGAGTCGTTTCGTGCAAGCGGGGACCAATACGGTTTCTATTCGCGTTGCAATGAACCAGGGCTTCACGGGCAGCCGCGGATGGGCGGCAAACGTGGATCAATGGCGCGTCGCTCTTCGGAACGACTAAGCCGAGATCAAGGTCTTGTATTCCTCGGCAGTGAGCAGCCCGGAGGGCTCGCTGTCGAGGGATATCTTGATCAACCAACCGCCCCCGTACGGATCGGAGTTCATCAATTCGCTTGCTGCCTCTAAATCGCCGTTAACTCCGGTGACCTCGCCTGCTAACGGCGTATAGACATCGGAGACCGTCTTGACGGATTCGACAGTGCTGAAACTGTCGCCCGCTTGCAGCGCGCGGCCCGGCGAAGGCAAGTCGACATAGACAATGTCGCCAAGCTCGCTTTGGGCGAAATCGGTGATGCCGATCGTGGCAGAGTTGCCATCAATTCGCACCCATTCGTGGGACTTCGTGTACAGCAGGTCTTCCGGAACGTTCACGGCGAGGATTGTAGCACCTGTATCTTCTGGGGTTTTCGCTGCCCGTTCGAGTATAATCGCAAGTTCGTGCGCCCTGCGCGCGAAACTCCCCACTATGGCACTCTATCCCGAAGGCGACAAACTCGATAAGTATCCCAGCCGTTACGTGCTGACAAACCTTGCTGCACGAAGGGCAAAACAAATTAAGGACGGCGACTCACCCCTAGTCGCGACCGAATCAACCCACCCTCTCACGATTGCGCTGGAGGAGATAGCCGATGGAGCGATCCAAGCGATCTTTAGAGAAGGCGAGATTGAGGCCATCCCTGCCGACAACCTACAATCCATCGACCTCCTCGCACAGGAGGCCGGCACATTGGATGCAGGCTTTGCAGATATCGGCGCCGTGTTCGGCACGGATGACGTCGAACCGCTTGGCGGGGCAAACTTCGAGGATGAAGCCATCAGCCTAGACGACCTCATGCGGCAAGAGAACGAACTCGAAGGCGAAACCGAAGACGAGATACCCAGCGCGCTCGACTCCATTGCAGCGTTGGCGGACT
>JBDSVQ010000132.1:0-3356 GCA_039927135.1 Fimbriimonadales bacterium
ATCACCTGCGGAAGCGAACCTCTTCTTCGTCGTCACTCGAAATCGACGGCTCTAAACGAGATAGCCGATCTCTAAGAGGATTCCCTTCTAACGCCCCTGCGATCTCGGACCGCAAGCCAACAGGCGCCGAAGGACGCGGCGTGTTCGCCGCAAACCGATCAAACGTACGCAACTGGGCTACCAATTGCCTACACGGAGCACATATCGCCAAATGAAAAAGGGCGTCGACGGGAGCCCTCCCGTCGATCACCGAGTCCAATTCGTATTGCAATTCTTTACATGTCACGCCGGAACCTCGCACAGGCCGGATTCAACCAAAGGCGCCAGCTCTTTCTTGAGCATCGCTCGGGCGCGGAAGAGCCAGCTCTTGATCGTGCCCTCGGGCGCATCCAGGGCTTCGGCGATCTCCTCGACCGCCATCTGCTCATAGTGCCTGAGGATAAGGATACGGCGATACTTCTCGGGAAGATTCATGATCGCCTTGAGAATCTTTTCTCGTAGGTCGTTTTGCTCCGCCGAACCAACTAGGTCGTCGCTGCTCTCCAGCATATACGCATGCTTATCGATCGGCTCGTTGCTGCGATGCCGTCCTCGAGCCAGGTCGATGCACACATTGCCGCAGATCCGATACAGCCACGGCCGCATGGGCCGAGTCACATCGAACTCCGCGATCGAGCGAAGCGCTTTCACAAACGTCGTCTGCGTCGCGTCCGAGGCGTCGTCGCTGTTGCGAAGAATCCGGTACGCATGCGCGTACACCGCTTGGTAATGCTGATCCACAAGCGCGTCGAACGCCTCACGGCTGCCCGCCGCTGCCTTCGTCACCAAATCTCGCTCAAAGTGGATCGTTAGTGTTTTCATCTCCATTCTCCGTTTACCGATTCTTACGAACCGGTTTGAGAATTGTATAGGATTCTTAAGCCATTTGTCAAGATTTCTAAACAAATAGGTCTAAAGTCCTAATCTTCTACGACAGGGTGTCTGCCTGGGCGAATGCCCTGCCAGGTGCATCATCCTGTTTTATGTGGTTTATGGCGGCCGTTCGACAAATTTCTGCACAAACTTTAAGATTGTGGGATACACTTTGAAAAGCAAGGAGAACGCAGTGAGGATTATCAACCTACTGGTTTTATGGATAGCGCCGTTGACGATCACGGCGCAGGGGTACAGATACGAGGTTATCGACCTAACCGCCAAGTACGGGCTGAATCCGATCGCAAGCTTTGTCGATATTAACAACCATGGCACTATGGTTGGCGAAGACGGTGAGGGACGAGGCATCGTGATTGAAAACGGGGTGCTCAGCGTGCTTGAGCGGCCGAAGGGGGCACTTGAGTACTATGCGTTCGCGATCAACGACAACGGCGTCATTCTCGGGCAGGGTAGGTTTGGCACCGGCAGCACGCCGCAGAAGTCCATCCTCTGGATCAACGGCAAAGCTGTCGTGCCGGACGTTTCGCCCGCAGTCGGTAACTTAGGCCAGGGCCCGCTAAACGCATTGAACAACAAGGGCATCTTCGGAGGCTACGACGCCGGGACCGGTTTGCCCATCTTATGGTCTGAAAGCAAGGGCGTCAGCTACTTGAACGTCCCGGCCGGCTACCGCGGAGGGGCAAACGGAATCAACGACGAGGGCCAACTGTCGGGCGTGCTAACGGATGGAATTGTCCAGCCACGAGCCTTTCGTTGGATCGGCGGGGCGCCGGAAAACATCCATCCTGCGGGTTACGCCCAGAGCCGGGCGCTTGCCATTGCCGGGAATGGGGACATCGGAGGATATGTAACGACCAGTAATGCGTTCCACGGCGGCTTTTGGAGAGGCGGCACCGAGTTCGTAGACATTGGCACTTTGACACCCGAAGATTACACCTGGTTTGGCGACCTTAATGGCCAGGAGCAAGTGGTCGGCCAGGCGACTGTGGACGGGGTGTTTTCTGCGTACTTTTGGGAGAGAGGAACCTTACACAACTTGGACGCCTTGGCGAACCCAACGGCTAGTGCCCACTTTGTAGGCGCTTCCGCAATCAACGAATTCGGCCAAATCCTGGCGGGAGGCGCATATCCAAGTGGCGCGGGAGCAATTTTTCTGCTGAATCCGGTGCCGGAGCCCTCGGGACTGGTGGTGCTGCTCGCAGCGGTTGGCGCAACGATTTGGCGAGGAATTAAGTCGCCAAAAGCAAGAAAATAGGAGAGAACAATGAAATGTTTAGCAGCATTCGCAGCCCTTGCGCTGCCAATCGCGGGTTATACGCAAGGCTCCATGGGTCCAGTTATCGGCCTGACCGAAGGCTGGCCCCAGACCAGCGAAGGTCACGCCGTTGCACTGGGTCCACCTTATCCCGACGAACCTTGCATTGGGTAATAGGGGCAGGTTTCTTTTCTGGGGTATTCAGTCCGGGCCCGAATCCAACCCAAGGACATGGGATCCGTATAACGGCGGCCCAAACGGATCGTGGATGAGTACCGGCCTGCCTAACCAATTGAGCTATGACCTCTTTTGCGGCGGGCAAACGCTGATGGCGAACGGTCGCGTGATCGTCAGCGGGAGCTACTTTGTCGATGGTGTGCCAAATGAAAGGGTTTCCGTTTTCAACCCCGCTGATAACACGTGGAATACCAACATCGGCTACTGGATGAACCGTGACCGCTACTACCCATCGACGATACGCATGCCGTTCGGCGAACTCGTGAACGCCGGCGGCCAGGATTTTGAATCGGGGCCAAATATGTGGATCGACGACGCTGCGTTCGAACTCAACACAAACATCGACACCGCCCTCGCCCCCTGGGTCGTCGGCACTTCTGCCGATTACGACTTCCTTAACTATCCGCAAATATATCCCTTGTCCTACCGAAGTATTCTTTGCGGGTTCCGCTCGACACAACGCGACCTTTCCGCCTCCGCCGATACCCACATACGAAACGTTCTCGTTTCCACTAACCATCAGATCAGGCGATAGCCGTGTGCCATTGGGAGGCCCATCGACTATTTGGGAAGCGAGCGCATCGGTTATGATACGCCCGCGAAAGATATTCAAGGCAGGCGGATTCAATGGGCCGGACCTAGACCCCAATCCGCAAGTTCACCCGCCCGCGGTTGCACGCACCGAGTTTCTCGATCTATTGGGAGGCGATGTGCCATGGACGGCGAAAGCTTCGATGAACTACGCACGTGTCGATTTTAACTTGGTGCTTGGGCCCGACGGAAACGCCTACGCGCTCGGGGGCTCGACAACGCACGACGTGCCGGCGACCGCCATTAACCCAATCGAAATCTACAACTACGCGACGAACACATGGACAATCGGTCCTTCATTGAGCGCAAGCGAGTTTCGAGGATATCACTCCATTGCCGG
>JBDSVQ010000133.1:0-7217 GCA_039927135.1 Fimbriimonadales bacterium
CGATCAAGAGCGCTACCCCAACTGCCGCCGCGACAGCTCCCTTCCACCAGCCAGAAGGAACGCCCTTCTTCAAGCCCGATAACAGCAGCCAAGCCGCGATGCCGACGGCCGCTGCGATAAGTCCGCCTTTCGATCCCGTGAACCACAGCGCCGAACCGATCGAAGCCATGCCGAAACCGAGCAATAGCCTCTCGAGCCTCTCGGTCGCTCCGGCGTAAAGCCCCATGCCGAGAGGCAATCCGATTAGCAACATCCCGGCAACCGCGTTCGGGTTGTGCCAACCCGCAAAGATGCGCCAGTTGCCGGCATCGATACTCGCCGTGGAGAACTCGGCGACGCCGATAAGGCCGACTATCGAGATACCTGCAAAAAGAGCGTAAGTTGCGAGGCGTGGTCCTTTATCCCTGCCCAGCAGGAAGCAGCAGCCGATAAGCGCCGCGAACGCCGCTACCCAACGCGCGAACTCGAGGATCGCCTCGTAGCGGGCTGGGCTCGCCGGCACGCCAAACGCCAGCCAAAAGAAGAACGCCGAGAGCGGCACCCAAACCGCAGCGGATGGAATCTGTAGCACTCCCTTGCGAAAAGCGGCGATAGCAACCGCCGCAACGATCGGCAGGGCGATCAGCATGTGTCCGAACGCGGCCTCCGTTCTGCTGAAAAGCGCTTTGCTCAAGAACGATTCGCCGGCAATCGGTGCCGAGACGCCAAGACGCAACTGCCCGCCATAAAGAGCTATCAGAAACAGACCGACGCAAAAGAGAACGGCGGCGAAACCGATCCGACGGGGGGTTGCTTCGGCTGTCATGGGGCATAGGATACGACGCATAGGGGTCGGCGTTTGGCGCAACCCGCACATATCGGACCGCGTACCCTCTGCAACCCTTTAAGGAGTACGCAGAATGGCTTATCAAAATGGCGCCCCTAACCCGGACCAGCAATACGAGGCGAAGAAGCAAAACCTTCGCCGTTTAGACGACGAGACGCGCAGCGGAATTTCGCGCTTGCAGGAGCGTATCGACACCCTGCGCGAAGAGCGAGAAGACGCGCAGAGAAACGCGGCAACGCACGCCGGCAACATCGGCTTTGTTTACAAAGCGGAGACCAACGAGCACATTCGAGTCTCTTCGGGAATCGAAGAGCCGGAGATGCCGGACGCCCCGCCGCCGCTCGTGTTGGATCAAGCGCGATTCGATAGCGTTGCAAAACAGATGGAAGCCACCGAGCGCGAGGCCTCCGTAGAACTTGAAAAGCGCGAGCAACCCGTCGCGGACCTACCCGCCGAAAATGACAAGTGGTACCGATCGATCCCTGAATGGACGATCGCGGTGCTGGTCGGCACGTTTATCGGCTATGGCCTTGGAAAAATTACCGGGCTGCCGATCGATCAACAGCCTATCATGCTGGGACTGTTCCTGACTCTCGGCGCGGGCGTTATTATCGGATTGAAACTGCTTCTCCACAAAATGTGGGAAGAGTACGGCCGCAGCGTTCGCCGCCAAACGGCGTCGAAGTGGCTGCTGGCACTGTTTACAGCGCTCAGCGCGGTTTTCTGTGTCGCTGAAGCGGCGCTTGGCGCCAATGCTTTAGTGACCTATAGTCGGCGCGTTTCATTTACGGCAGAGGACGCACTTTCTTTTTGGATCGCGCTTTTGGTCGCGGGTGCGATTAGCACGCCGATCTTGCTTTACTCAGCTTTCAAGGGCTACGGCAAAGGCGTCCGAACGCTTACGATCGAAGACGAGCGTGTGCGCATGGACGCCGCTCGCGCTCAGCGCGAGCGCATCATAGACGAGAGCCTTGCGATACGCAAAGAATCAGCAAGAAGGCAGATAGAAATGCTTGAAAAGCAGTTTGAAGCCGATTTGACGGCAAAGCAAGAGTCGCACGCTTTGAAGATGCGTGAGTACGAAGCTGAGTGCCTGCGACGCCGAGAAGACCACGAAAAAGAGAAGCGCGAATACGAGCACTACAAGAGCGCGCCTGACTACGAAGCAATGCTTTCGTACATCGGCAGAGTCGGCGCTCTCAATTTGCAAATCGCGGATACTGAAAAGAGGCTGACCTCTTACAAAATTGGCCGCGGATATGAGCGCGCTTCAAAAGGCAGCGAGTCGCTGATCGAAGAAGCCGAAGTGTTTCCGGAGGTGCATCGTGAAAGCGCATAGCTTTTTTGCATTAGCGGTTTTTGTTTTCGGTGCCCTGTTCGCCGGCGGTTGCGGCACTGCCGAAGCCACCACTGAGGCCGGCACGAGGATTTATGCTTTCGACACTTCAGGCTCTGCAAAGGATGCGCACGAGCAGTACTTCAACCGAGGGCTGCACGACCTAACCAGCGGTGACGGGCGCGCGCACTTCGTTGTGTACCGGTTCGACGTTCGACCGCAGGAAGCTTACCAAGGTAGTTCTTTCGGCAACGACGAAGAAGCGGCGAAGATGCTGAAGAGCACCTTCGACCGCAGCGCCGGCGCGAAAGGCACAAACTTGCTGAAGCTATTCGAAGAACTCGACAAGCGACTTAGCGGTTGGAGCAAGCCGATGTCGATTCGGATTTACACGGATTGCGGTACCGAACTGATGACGCAGTCCGAATTCAAGCAACTAAAAGCGTTGACGCAGAAGTGGGTCGATGGCGGCGTTAACCCGCGTGTTTCCTTCGTTGGGGTCGATACCGGCTACCGCGAAATGCTGCGCAATCACATCGCCTTTCCCGTCGTGATCGAGTAGCGCGTCAGAATGCGGTCATGGTTGCCGCATTGCTGGTCGGTCTCGGGGCGTTTGTCGGCGGCGTAGCTCGTTACGCTGTGTCCATTGCGTTCCGCGCACAGGATGCCGCGTTTCCCTGGCACACCTTCGCCGTAAACGCCATCGGCTGCCTGGCGGCGGGTATTGCTGTTGGCGCGTTGTCGGGCAAACCCGAGGCAATTCAGTGGCATCTGTTCATCGTGACCGGTGTGCTGGGTGGATTGACGACGTTTTCCGCCTTCGGTTTGGAGACCGTTTCGTTAATTAAGGGCGGAAACATGCTTGGCGCGACCGCCTATGTAGCGGCGACACTGGCGGCCGGATTTGCGGGCGTCTATGCCGGCTTGAAGCTCGCCGGAGCGTGAATCTCTAAACGAAATCGGCGGCACACGCGTCAATAGACTTCGAGGGACGAACGATTGATTACGACTTTAGCAATTGCGCTCCTGGCAAACCCGGCTGTCATTCCATACGAGCCGAACCTGCGTCGGTATTCCACCGGTGACCGCTGGGTATACACGCTGCAAACGGGCAATATGCCCTTGCACACCATGGCGACCGACTTGATTTTTGTAAAAGAATTGACCGATCGTAACGTGTTCGAGGCTCGGACGACAGCGCCGGAGGGCGGCAGCGTTCCGGACAAGGACTTCGGCCAATTCGTGCTCTTCGCGCAGTACAAGAAAAGCGGCGACGTGGGACTGTTGGTGATAAAAAACACAAGCGCCCTCGGAGTGCAACGAGGCTTCAAAGACGCATCACCTGAAACAATAACCGGTAATCCCGGTGCTACGATCCATCCGGGAAGGTGGGACGATAAACCGAAGCCCGCATCGTCCGTTGCGTTCTTTGTGGATACGCGCGAGAAACACACGCCTTACAATTACGTAGGCAGAGAAACGGTCGATACAGGGTTTGCTTCTATAGAATGTGCCGTTTTTGAGGCAAAGTTTCGAAACGGCGACTGGATGAAATACTGGTTCAATCCGAGAATCGGGAATTACGTGAAAGCGTCGACAAGCACCGCCGGCAACGTCATGATTTGCCTCTTGAAAGAGACAAGCATTCTTTCAAAATAAAAGCGGGACGCCGGAAAACCGACGCCCCGCATCCTCATTTGGCTCAGAATTTTCGCATCACGAAAAAGTTGAACCGGTTATCGCGGCCACGCGGCATGCCTAACCAATCGGTTAACCAGTGCAGGTAGTTCGCGCCGATCTCAACTCCGTTGCCGATGTTCCACTTGCTGTGCAAGTAGAGCGCACTGTTTTCGATCCTGCCCGTCGCCAGGTCTCCGTCGTCAGGGTCGTCCACGGTGTAGCCGATCGCCATTCGATGCTTCGCATTCGGCTTATAGCCAAGTTCAATCCATCCGCCCTTCGCTGAAACCTCCTGCCCGGTCGTCGTGTTCACGCCCTGGCCGATGCCACCGCGAAGGTCGCTGACGTTTTTCCCGGTCCAGACCTCGCCCTGGACGTCGACCTTGCCAAATGTGGCTTGCCAGTCAATACCAAAGAGGCTCGTGTTGAACTTCGTCTCTCCACCGACGGGCGTTGCCGTCTCTTCCTTGGCGACGGCACCCCAAAGGCCGACTGCATAGTTCGCGCCCTTGTGGCCGATTCGAGCCTGAATGCCGGGCATTCCGCTGTCCTCTCCGTCTCGAGTCCCGTTCGCGTCGAGGTCCTTGCCATCAACAGCGCCGGTGAGGCCCAGAGCGATGGCGGCGACCAACCCTTCAATACTCGTGTACGTGTAGCGAATCTGCGGCCTACGGTCGCCCGTATTACCCGCGTTCCACATCAGCGTATCGTCGTTCGGAGACGGATACAAAGGTGAAACCAGATCCCATGTTTGCCCAACCAACCAAGCCGACGGTCCTTGCTTTAGCTGCACGTAAAGGTGCCGCGCCCGCGGCGTGTTACGTGACTCGCTTCCACCCCCCTGGAAGTCGAGTTCGATCTTTCCACTCACGTCGAACGGCCCCTGCCGTCCTGCGGAAAGATCAATGCCAAGCCTCGTCAGCCTGGGATGCAGCGAGAACTGTTCGTCCGAGGTTCCGCTGGTGACCCATTGCGGCGTCTGCGCGTTGTTCGGCTTTTGAGTGTCGTAGATCACGTCGCCTCGAAGGAAGCCGTAGATCGTCAGCTTGTCGCCCGATTGCGACACAACGCTGCCCTGCGCCGGCGGAGCAGGTATCGGCGGCGGCATCGGCGTTCCGGCTTGGCCGGCCTTTAGCGCCTCGATTTCTGCCTGTTGTTTCAGCACGAGTTCGCGCAGGAACGCAACCTGCTCGGCAAGGTCGTCTCCGCCCAGAAGCTGGTAGGAAATCGCCCATTTCGCTTCAACGGGCTTTCCGTCGGCCTCGGCGTACGGGTAGATGAAGTAGTTGAGCGCCGGTCCTGCCTGGCGCGGTTCGAGCACGATATCGCGCCCTTTCGAAAACGCAACCGCGGATCGCGGCAGCACGAGTTGGCTCGACAACTTCTCCTTCACGTCAGGGCGGTTCGAATCCAGCCAGCGCCGACCGTCGGAAGCGTCGAGAGGCAGCCAGCCGCGGGTCTCGTCAAAAAACCAAGTCCAGCAGTGGTAGCCGCCGATGTTGCCGGCAGGCTTGAGAGGGCTGTCCACGGGGATTCCCGTTACAGGAAAGCCGTACTCCAAGTACGCAGGGATTCCCTGACTACGAGCGAGCGCAATCACATAACTGTGCAGGTCGGAGCAATTGCCTAGTTTGTAATCGCAAACGAACGCTACGTCACCGTCGCCCAGTTTCGGCGACTCCTTCTTGTAGTCGTATTGCATCGTCGCAACGACGTGGTCGTATATCCGCCGCATCTTGTCTGCGGCGTTGCGGCCCGGTCCGGCGACTTCTTCGCCTAGCTCGGCATAGCGGCCGTCGATCGGAACAAGCCGATCAGGCTGCAGATAACGCCGGCCGTCCGGTCCGAGGTCGCGGCGTATGGCGTCCACGCCCCCGGTCTTCCGCGCTACATCAAATGAAACGTTGATTTCGTAGGGAGCCTTCGCCGCCGACACGTCAACGAAAACCATTCGGTTGCTTCCGCTAGCGTCTTGAGTGATGCTGTGTGGATCGGGGCTCAGGACCTTCAAGTTCGTGATCGTCTGAAGTTCGCTATCCGATGGGATGGGGAGCCAAACGCGCAGGTTTCGGGCTCCGGCAGGCACCGCAGGAACGGTCGCCTTATAGGTGAAACGAGTGTGGAGTGTTTCGCCTTGAGAGAACGAGGCTAGCGGGCACGCCGCCAGCAAGAGAATGAAACTCAGGTAAGAGGCCCGCATCGCGGCACCTCCGTTCGGTAATGGTTCATCGTAGTTATCTCCTCCGAGTAATCGGTAGTTGCGTATCGTACCGTATTACGAAATCCGCACGTTCGGGCTCCATCGAAGCGACTTATGCAGTAATAGCTACTGAGGGAACCCATGATTACCGCCATTATCGTCGGCACATTGCTGCTTGCCCAGACGCCCCAAGGCGAAGGCAACCAGTACGGACACGCGCATATGGGGTCGGCATTCGATTCCGGAATGCGCACCCGCCCGAAGAAACTTGAGGGCATCGGAGTCGCTCCGTTCACGATCACGGCCAAAACGCCTGAAGTTCAGCAGTGGTTCAACCAGGGCAACGCCCTTTTGCATAGTTTTTGGTGGGAAGAATCTGAGCGTGCTTTTCGCTGGTGCCTGAAACTCGATCCCGATTGCGCGATGGCGTATTGGGGCTTGGCGCAAGGCGGCTTCAATTGGTTCTCCGCAAACGGCACCGCGACCACCAATAAGAATGACCGACACCGGCTCTTCTTGGACGAGGCGATCAAACGCAAGCAACTTGTTAGCGATCGCGAGCGAATGTTTATCGAGGCTTGGGAACGGGCATTTGCGCCGGGGCAACGCCGACCGTCTGCCATCCTTCGAGAAGACCTGCAGAAGATCGTAAACAAGTATCCCGACGAGGTTGAAGCGAAAGCGCTCTTGGCTTTTTACTCCGTTGGCGGTGGGGCGAATGACCAAGCGCAGAAGTTGATTGAGAAAGTTTGGGAAAAGAGCCCCGATCACCCCGGCGCGCATCACGCTGCGATCCACCTATGGGATTTCGTTGCGCCGACAAAGGCTTTGGCAAGCTGCAAGGCCTACGGCACTTTGGCGCCAAAAATTGGACACGCTTTGCACATGCCCGGTCATGCCTACAGCAAGATGGGAATGTGGCACGAAGCCGGTCGAGCGATGGACGCCGCAACGCGCACCGAATTGTTTTACATGAACGACCGCCTCGCGCTGCCGCACGAGAGCTGGAACTACTCGCACAATAGGAATTACCTTTGCTATATTCAAGAGCACCTCGGGATGGCGGATGCCAGTATTCGGGGCGCTTGGGAAATGATCAACGCGCCTACCGATCCTGATGGCAACAATGAAAATAACGCAGGGTTTTCGGAAGGGATGACTGCGCTGATCCGCGC
>JBDSVQ010000134.1:0-7605 GCA_039927135.1 Fimbriimonadales bacterium
CATGGTGCATCTCGATAATTTCACACTCTGGCAAGTGCTTTGCGGCTTCCATAGCGAACCGCATCATCAGCACTGCGCCGATTGCGAAATTCGGTACGTAAGCTGCAGGCACCCCTTTTCCCTCCGAAGCCGAGCGAATGTCTCCAAGGTCGCTGACGGTCAGGCCGCTCGTTCCGACAATCGGCGAAACACCGTGCTTCAGCGCAACCAAAGCGTGGTGCGCGGCGACTTTCGGGTGCGTGAAATCGACGAGGGCGTCCACTTCCCCAACTTTGTCGAGGGACTCACTCAAGCGACTTTCAATGCGAATGTCGAGGGCATGCTGGCTTGTGAACTCACGGACGGAGGTGCCTTCGCCCTCCTTGTCAACGGCCATCACCAGGTCCATATCCGGCGCGGCATCGACCGTTTTGCAAACCTCTCGGCCCATCTTGCCGAGCGCGCCAACGACCCCGATCCTAAGCGTTTTATCGTTCACGGGGAGATCCTCTCAAAGCGCGTTTTCCCATCCACTATCATGCGGTAGGGGTCGCCGCGGTCATCCAGCCAAGCATTGGTTTTGTTGTCGATGCGCACCACGTTCGCGCTAATCGTTTTCCCTTTAAACTCGATTTCTTGCTTGCCAACATGAAGCACCGTGCAGGGCACAAACTTACCCTGCACTAAATCAAATCGCTGATACTCCACTTTATGGTTAACCGGAGGCTTCGTTTGTATGAACCAGAATTCGCTTTTTGCTTTGATCTCGCTCTTTGGCAGTGGAATCGGGTTGGCGACCCCGGTAACGCTCACTCCGCTTGCGGAGAACACGGCCTCGATGCGCTTGTCATTGTGTGTCATGACTTTGCTTTTCGGCGTCCCGTCCATCGCGTACTCGGCGGTTTCCACGATGCGCACGTCACCCAGAATCAGCTTGGCGTAGGTCTTCTTCATGCCGCCCTCCAGTTTTTGGGTAAGCCAAGCCTTTCCGACCTCCTTCCCATCCGTCGTGATCGACATCTCGATGGTCGGGGCCTGAACGGCTAAAACGGCAGCTGCTACCACGGTAAGCATGCCTTAAGTATAGGCGGGCGGCAAAGGTGAAAGCGGCAGCGTCTATTCGAATATGCACGCATTTCTTACATCTTTGGTCGTCCTCACGGCTCAGGCCAGCACGATTGATTACGGCAACCAGACGATCAACCCGCCACAGGTCGAAGCCCTCGGGACGATCGGTTGGTCGAACGATGAGAGCCATTGGGCGTGGGACTCGGGCCTGAACGGAGGCGGTGCCTTCGCCGCTGCAGAGAGGACAGTCGTCTCAACTCGGGGCAGCGCAACCAAAGCCTACTGGATGTGGGACGAAGGTGACTCGCAAGGCCAAGCAGCATGGCTCGACGCCGCCTCTGCCGACACGTTTGCAGCCCTCGGGCTAACCGGTGCCGGACCAGCCCACCTGATTTACCAATTCCAGCCGTCGTTTTTCCAATCAAACTTCAAGCTGAAGCCTTTCAGCCAGCTCAAGTCACAGTACACCTTCACGCTGCAGAGTGTGAACCACACCGTGTCAGTGGAGCAGGTGTGGGAGCCGAATTGGACGGCTGCATCCCCTGGCCCGGGCGCCGCGCGCTACAAACGAGCGAAAGTGATAGTTCGCGTCGATGGAAACCCGATAGGAAAAACCGAGTACGACGAAGTAGCGGGCTACTCAATCAACCGCATTTATCTCAGCCCGAGCCGCGACTGCATTGCCGTGTCACTGGCGCGTTTCACTATGACGTGGTTCGAGGGGCTAAACTTTACGGCAGAACATCAGGGCTTTACCGGTCGGTACCGTTGATGTTCAATGTTGGCGATCGGGTGCTGGCGATGTGGCCGGTGGAGATGGAGTGGTGGTACCCGGGCACCGTTGTCGCGATCGACGGTGACTTCTTCGACATTTGTTATGACGATGGCCAGCGAGCGCGCCTCGCCGAGGTGCAGCTGCGGCAACTTAGCATAGGCGTGGGCAACAAGGTTTATTGCCAATGGAAGGGCGGTGATCAGTACTATCCAGGCAAGGTGACCAGAGCCACAAAAGAAGCGGTTCACGTGCAGTACGATGACGGCGATGCCGAAGACTCGATCGTCGGAATGATTCGCGTACACCAAGACGACTTGTAGCCACGCAAGTACAATGGTGTTCACATGAGTAACAACACCGCCGCATACGCTGCCCAAGCCGAGAAGTCGTCATTGACTCCCTGGAACATAGAACGACGAGAGCCCGGTCCGAACGACGTGGTTATCGAAATCGCCTATTGCGGTGTTTGTCATTCTGATATCCACTTCGTAAACAACGATTGGGGCTTCTCGAATTATCCGATGGTTCCTGGGCATGAAATCGTCGGAACCGTTTCCCAGGTCGGAAGCGCTGTGACTAAATGGAACACCGGTGATACGGTTGGCGTTGGCTGCATGGTCGACTCCTGCCGCGAATGCGGACCCTGCAAGAACGGCGATGAGCAGTACTGTGAACAAGGCTCCGTATTCACTTACAATTCGCCCGAGAAGGACGGGGTCGGGCATACCTACGGCGGGTACTCCACGCAAATTGTCGTCGATCAAGATTTCGTTGTTCGCGTTCCTGATTCGATTCCCCTGAATTCGGCTGCGCCATTACTTTGCGCCGGTATAACCACTTATTCTCCGCTCAAACATTTCGGCTTGAAGCCTGGAATGGAAGTGGGCATTGTCGGCCTGGGCGGGCTCGGTCACATGGCGGTTAAATTCGCAAAAGCGATGGGCGCGCGCGTAACCGTTCTGAGTTCTTCCGACAAAAAGCGCGACGATGCAATGCGACTTGGCGCAGACGACTACATTGCAACGAATTCAGCCGATTTTGCGGAACAGAATGCTAACCGATTCGCATTTATTCTCGACACAGTTTCAGCCGAGCATGACTTGAACCAATATCTCGGCATGCTGCAATTCGAGGGCCAAATGGTGTTGGTCGGCCTTCCGAACCCGACTCCTGTCGCTGCATTCCCGCTGGTTTTCAAGCGACGATCCCTTAGCGGCTCGCTCATCGGAGGCATTGGCGAAACTCAGGAGATGCTCGATTTTTGCGCTGCAAACGGCATTACTTGCGACGTCGAGATGATCCCGATGTCGATGATAAACCAAGCATACGAACGCATGATAAAAAGCGACGTCCGTTACCGTTTCGTGATCGATATGGCTAGCCTAAAGTAGGCAAGCATGTCGTTCAACGTTGGCCCTATTCGCGTAAACCCTCCGGTGCTGCTTGCTCCGATGGAGGATGTTACGAACGCGGCATTCAGAGGCATCGCGAAAGAAGTTGCGAAGCCGGGGCTTATGTTCACCGAATTCGTGAGCGCGATGGCGGTGCACCACAACGCGAAGAAAACGATCAAGAAAATGATCGTCAGCGATTCCGAACGCCCACTCGGAATACAAATCTTCGGAGCAGAGCCGGACGTGATGGCAGAGACGGCACGGCTCTGCGAAGAAATGGGTGCCGATATCGTGGATATCAACATGGGCTGCTGGGTGCCTAAGGTTTGCAAAACCGGAAGCGGCGCTGCCTTACTGAAGGACCCTGTAGCCGCCGAGAAAATTGTGCGTGCAGTCGTCGATGCAGTTAAAGTGCCCGTGACCGTAAAAGTGCGTGCAGGCTGGACGTACGATTTATTCGCTGCACCCGACTTAGCAAAGCGTTTTCAGGAAGCCGGAATAAAAATGCTGACCCTGCACGCACGATTTGCGAAACAGGGCTTCGAAGGCGAGGCAGACTGGAAACTGATTGAGCAGCTGCGGAGCGCCGTAACGGTTCCATTGATTGGCAACGGAGATATAAGGCAGCCGGAAGATGCGCTAAAAATGATGCGTGAAACCGGTTGCGACGGCGTCATGGTTGGTCGCGCGGCAATTAGCAATCCATGGAGGCTGCGTCAAATCGTCGATGCCGTTAGCGGCCGCGCGATCTCTGAAGACCCGACGATAAACCAACGCATAGAAACGGCTTTACTGCATCTAAGAAGACACATCGACCACGAAAGCAAATACGACCCCGGACGCGGGGAAACACCGGCGATTCGATCGTTGCGCGGCCAGATCCCCATCTATATCAAAGGCGTACCCGGGGCTGCCGCATTGCGCGGCGAAATTGTAACCGCGGAAACCTACGACGACATAGAAAGCCGCCTCCGCCAATTCGAGGCGGAGGCGGCTCGTTTCGCGATTACGGCGTAAGACGGAAGAATATCCTATCTTGCCGGGCCTGCCACGGGTAAACAAATACCGGGCCGAACGCCTTATAGCCGATGCGCGCTTCCATCTTTCCATCCGAAGGATTGATATAGTTTGCGGGGGCAACCGGCACGGTAATCAGTTCGTCGCTGGTAGCGCTGTTTGCGAATGGCGAAACGACGGTCCACAAGCCTGTTGTGTAGTTGCGCATTTCGATTTGGCGGCGAATTAGGGGCGCGGTTGCGTGCCCCTCCAAATTGAATGTCATGCTCGTCACGTTGGTCATCGTGGGAGCATAGGAGGTGACCGTGAATTCGACAGGAGCCTGTGCAGTCGTGAACGTTATTCCGGGCTTCCAGCTTATTCGCCGGTCGTCGGAGAAAAGGATATCGAAGAAAGTTCCGGTCTGCAATCCGCGCACCGGCGTGAGCGAATAGGGTTGAAAATCGGCTTTGTTCGACGCCTCAATGTTGTCGTAACCGACGGTTGCCTCAACGGGTGATCCGCCAGAACTGGGTGGGCCCGAATCATGCCGAATCATGAACCGCTCAACGTCGGACATCACCTGACTGTATGTCTCGCCGCCCTGGCCTACTAACACCTTAGTTAGGTCGCTTTCGCGACAAGGAAAAGCAACTTTGTACCAAACGCCATCTGCAGGAATCGCGACCGCTTTGGTTGACGTCCAGCGCGCCATCAGTTGCCCGTGCCACACCGCCCGCAGATTCACGGCGTCCGGGCCGTCGTTCTTGACATGCACTTCAACAACGTTTACGCCGGCTGCCAGCCAGTCGCCCGTCCATTGAAACTGGTTGTACATCGAGTTGTGCATTGCTCCTCCGATGCCAGAAAAAACCCGGATGTAATTATCGTCGACGCCACGTGGGCCGCCGGTGACAACGTTAGCTGGAGGCGTACCCTGATCGCCATTCCAGTCCATGATCGTCCCGTCTTCGAACGTATCAATCTGGCCAAGAGTGATCGCAGGTGCAACCGAAATCGCGCCTATCGCCACAAGAACTGCAATTGATCTCATAGAGTAATTATAGGTGATACGACAAGGCCGCGGCTGGGATCCACCTAGCCGCGGCCGACGGTCGCTTTAGTTAACCGCCCAACCGGCAAGGTCGATGCGGTAAGTCCATGGATATACGAAGATCGGGCCGTTCGGCTTTACTCCAACGCGCACGGCCACCGATCCGGTTGCAGGCGTGATGAAGTTCGTCGGAGGCCCGGGCGCATTCGCCGTATAGGTCGTGTCAGTCGTCGTCAGCGTGTCAACGTCGGCCTGTACCCAAACCTGGTTGATATAGTCGAACATTTCGATCGTCTGCACCAAGTTGGCTGAAGTCCCGGCAGATTCGATCACGAACGCCAGGGAATTAGGGATGGCCTGCACCGAGTTGCCGCGCAGTTCCACGAGCACCGGGGCTTGAGAACTACTGAACACGATGCCGGGGAAGAACGAGAAGTAGACGTTGTCGGCAACGTTGACGTTCGGCAGGCTTCCGCCGGCAACGGTGCCGGCGATAACGGTGTGGCTGTTCGGGTTGACCAGCGAATCACCAACGTTGAGGTTGGCGATCACCGAGTTCACAAATGTCTCGCCGTAAGAATTACTGCTCGCCTGGAACGTGAGCGCTTGTTGGCCTGCTGTCCCTTGAGCCGTAATCGTCCACACTGCGTTGGCCGTTTGACCGGGTGGGATGAGCGCGAACACTTGCGGATTCGCGCCACTGAACACGGTTGCTCCCGTGATCGATACGTTCACGTTGTGCGCCGGGAGGTTGCTGGTGTTCGTAACGTCGACGGAAACCTGCACGTTGGCGCCAGGGGTCGCTGTGCCGGGAAGGTTCGGGGTCATCGCAAACACGATGCCGTTCGATGCCGCAAAGTCTTCCTCAGTCGCCAAGCCAAAGAACTCGGTTGGAACCTGCGGATCGAAAGTACCTGTTGTGTAGACCTTCAACACAACAGGGCCGTCCGCATCGACGTCGATCTGCTCGACATTGTCGATAGCAGAGTTGCTCGTGCCGACCGCAGTATTCGTTTGACGGTTGTATACGACCAAATCGAGATTGCTCAGACCCTCGACCTGCGTCGGGTTGTTCGTGCCGTTGTGCACAACGTGGCGGTTCCAAACAAGCGTTGCTTTTTCGCCGGTAAACATCTGGCCGCGATAAAGCTTGAAGTTTCGACCGCCGCCTGTTGGCGCTGCGATATCGTCTTCGAAGAGGTCTGTGCCGTTGGCATAGGCCTCACCCAAATCCAGGTATCCCCAGCCGAAGGTGCGATTCCACAAGGAGCCGACGACCGGACCGTCATCCGTGTTGGTTGAAGTGTTGTTGTCGGTCCAGGCGTCTGCGGCATTTAGCAGCACCGCTTTGGCACCGTACGTCGTGGTCGCGCCGAGTTGACGCATCAGCACGATTCCTCCGCCGGTGTGCGGCGATGCGGAGCTAGTGCCGCCGAGGTTGCTGAATCCGCCGGTGCGATTCGTCGTCATCGAGTTCGTGCCGGGAGCGGTGATATCGGGCTTTTTCCTGCCCGCGAGGGTCGGCCCTCGGCTGCTGCTCGAGGTGATCACGTGCACGGCTCGGTTCGGCGAGTTGAGGTCATCCATGTTGGCGGAAGCCAAAAGGTTGAACGCAGGTGCCGGGTGCGTGATCGTCGTGGTTCCGTAACCACCGTTTCCGGTCGACTTGCTCACCATGATGTTGAACGTGTCGATGGCGCCGTCGAAGAACTGATCGAACGGGCTGTAGTCGACGTCGTTCGCTCGGCCGTTGCCGAAAGAATAGTTGATGTTTTCGGGCTTCTCGGTCGTGCCCGTCACCAGATAGTTCAACCCGCTCATCGACGTGGCATTGGCGCCGGCTTGCGCAACACTGATCGTATCGCAACCGAAAGCCATGCCGGTGTAAGTGGCATGCGTCGAAGCCATGATGCCCGCAATTCCTGTGCCGTGGCCGTCGGGGTCATTCGGGCTGAAGTTGGTCTCGAATGGGTGAGAATTGAGCGCCGTGTGGCTCTGCTGCACGCCGGTGTCAAGGACTCCAACGTCCAGCGGTCCTCCCGTAAAGCTATTTGCCCAAAATCCCGTTACGAGGCCGAGCGAAGTCTTTTGAATATCAAGCTCAGGTGCGCCGTTAGCGTCGACATCCATCGACATGATCCTCGGATACGCTGCAATCTCTCGGATTCGAGAGTTGGGCACGACGCCGAACATGGCAGTGACGACGGTCGTAACTCCATCGACCCTGCCGCCCCGGCTTCTGATGAAGGTGTCGGTCGCGGAAAGGTCGGATGCAACAAGCATGCCGATACGCCTGCCTATTTCGTTGATGCGTGCCGAATCGTAGCGGTCGATTTCGG
>JBDSVQ010000135.1:0-8702 GCA_039927135.1 Fimbriimonadales bacterium
CCCGGTGCCTATGTGATTGGAGTGAAGGTTATGGCAGGTGAAGAGTACTACCGTTTCGGCAAGAGCATCAGCGTTGCATGGGTCGCCCAGAGCGACTAGAACGAGTTGTCTTCGGTGGGAAATTCCCGGTTGCGCACCGCGTTTGCGAAGTCAGCAAGCGCTTGCTTCATTAGGCTGCGGCCCGCCATGAATGGCTTAGCGTGCTTGAAGACCTCTGCTGAAATGCCCAGGACGTCGTGCCAGACCTGGATTTCGCCATCGCACTCGATGCCTGCACCAATGCCGATCGTCGGGACGCCTACGGCTCCTGTGACGCGCTTGGCGACGACAGCTGGGATGACTTCGAGGACCATCGAAAAGGCTCCGGCGTCTTCGACGGCGTTCGCGGCGCTGATGACTGCTTCGGCCTTGTCTCCGCGCCCTTGGACCCGAAAACCACCGAAAGCGTTGACGCTTTGCGGGGTCATGCCGACGTGGCCCATCAGAGGGATTCCGGCTCGCACGATGGCCTGGATCGCCTCGGTATAGGCGCCTTCGAGTTTGACGGCTTCGGCACCCGCTTTGACGAGGGCGACGGCTGAATCGACCGCATGAGAGGAGGACGACTGATATGAGCCGAAGGGCAGGTCGGCAACGAGAAGTGCTCGCTCGCAGCCTGCTGCGGCTGCGCGTGTGTGGTGGACCATCTCTTCGAGTGTTACCGGAAGTGTGGTGGCGTAGCCGAGCGTGGTGTTGCCTACGGAGTCGCCCACGAGGATCACGTCTACGCCGGCTTCGTCGGCGATTTGAGCCGACGGTGTATCGTATGCGGTAACGCAAACGATGCGCTCGCCCTTCATCGAGCGAATCTTCGGCGCGGTGATCTTGTCGGACATCGTGCAAAGCGTACCGCGAGGAGCCCAATTTGGTACGCTCATCGCAGGTTGTACCACCACTTCTCCGAGTATCTGAGTGAAATCAGCAGTCAGCACGAATCCATGTTCGGACTGACTGCCGCCTTCATTTTGGGAGTAACCGGCTTGGCAATGATCTCGCCGTGGGCAGCGGGGGCCGCGTTTCCGCTAGGGGTCGGCAGCCTCATTGTTTGGAGTTACTTGCGAAAGAAGAAAGCCGAAGGCGTTAGCGGCTTCGTTCGAGGTGAAACCGCCGCTTGGTATTCGCAGCTACACAGATTCAATCGCGAGCGTCAGCTTGAGTCGCGGTCGCACCCAGAACTCATCCCAGAGTTGAAGCATGTGTTGAGCTTCGCTCTTCGGTGTTACGTGTCTTGGAAAGCGCAGACTGGCAACGACTTGGCAAGCAGGAAGGCTGGGGCCACGTCGAGGGTTTGTGTCGAGAAGTAGCGGAGGATTTGTTAGTGGACGCAGTTTGGGCGTCGCGAACCCTGTTTCGTGCTTTGGGTGCACGACGATCCACCTTCGAGGCGCGTTGCAACGACCCTTCACATACGCTGCGGCCGCTAACCGCAGTTCGGCTCGTTCGGGCACAGCTCGAGAAGCTCCTAGACGACGTGAGTGATTTCCCGCTGGCATCTCTACGGACGACCGATGCACCCGCGCGGGCTCAGGTGGAGATGGAGTCGTTAAGGGCTGCGGAGAGGGAAATCCACGGCTACGGGTAACGACGGGGAGCCGGGAGAGGTTAGACTATAGGGTGCGGCGTCGCCGCATTAGGGATGAAGAGTCAGGTTAAAGCCGAATCAGCGTTCGCGGCGCGTATCCCCGGTGTTCGAGTTGCGTACGGTTTTTGGAAGCGCATCTTGGACGTAGTCGGGAGTGCGCTGCTTTTGTTGCTTCTCTCGCCGGTACTTGCAGGGATCGCTCTAGCGGTGAAGCTTTCTAGCCCTGGGCCCATCATCTATCGTCAGGCGCGCGTGGGCAAGGGTGGCGTCGAGTTTCCGTTCTACAAGTTCCGATCCATGTACAAGGATGCTGACAAACGGCTGGCGGAGCTGATGGACTCGAACGAGAAGGAGGGTCCGATCTTCAAAATCAAGGACGACCCGCGGATTACGCCGATTGGCCGCTTTCTGCGAAAATATAGCCTTGATGAACTGCCGCAGCTGTTCAACGTACTCAGGGGCGACATGAGCCTGGTGGGTCCGCGACCGCCGATCCCACGCGAGGTGGAGCAATATGACGACTCTGCCTTTCGTCGCCTGAGCGTTCCACCGGGAATCACATGCCTTTGGCAGATTTGCGGTAGGAGCGACACGTCGTTTGACGAATGGATGGCGCTGGACGCCCTCTATGTGGAGCAAATGTCGTTCTGGCTTGATTTGAAAATACTGATGAAGACACCGACCGCCGTTATTCGAGGGGAAGGCGCTTACTAATGGAAGGAATGACTGAAGACAAGACCGAGAAGAAAAACGAGGGCGTGACGGCGCCTCTCGATAACGAAGTCGAGATTCCGCTGATTGGCGTGAAGCTTCCTCGCGATGTTGTGCCGTGGCTCGTCGCGGGGCTTGCGGCGATGCTTTTCATGGGGTGGTTCTTCCTTAGCAAACTGCCCGATGTCTGGTTCGAAGAAGAGGGCTACTACTCGCACGGTTTGCTAATCCCGTTCATGACGATGGCGGCGATTTACATGCGCCGCGACAAGATCAAGGCTGAGCCGGTAAGCACTTCGATGGCGGGGCTGGTAATTCTTGTTTTTGGCTTGCTCGGCCTTGTAGCTGCGCGTGTTATTGAAAACCTTTCCCTCGGCAATTTCGCGTTCATGATCACGTTGATCGGCGCGTGCTATTTTGCTTTCGGCCCGAAAGTTTCCAAGCACATTGTCGGCCCGTTGCTTTTCTTGATCTTTATGATGCCTGTGCTGGGATGGCTGATCGATATTTGGACCAACCCGCTGCAGATAGCTTCGACACATATTGCTGAGAAAATGCTGAATATCGTCAGCTACAACACCGATATGTCGCCAGCTCAGCCAACCGTTGTCCATATGAACAACTACACTCTGAACGTGGGCGGGCCGTGTAGCGGCTTCAAATTGATACTTTCGCTCACGGCGTTCACCGCGTTTTTCGTTATGATTTCGAGGCTCGGGTGGAAGAAGAACGTTGCGTTGTTCGCTCTTACATTGCCGCTGGCGTTGTTTATCAACGGCCTCCGAATCATGCTCATCGGCGTGGTTGGAGAGGGGCAAACATCATTCACTCCGGTGATTTCGCCATTTGCCGGCTGGCTGCGAAACTACGGAGACGACGCGGGAATGGTGTTCCACGATTACAGCGGCTACGGCACGCTGCTGATTTGTTTCATCATCCTCCACTTTATTGTTCGTGCCTTGGAAGGAAAAGAGAAAAAGAAAAATGCAGAAACGGCTTAAGATTGTCCTGGTTTTGTTCGCCCTCGTCGGGATCGCAGCGATCGCGATTCAGCCGAAGATTTACTTAAAGAAGGAAGAAAGCTGGATGGAGACTTCCATACCGGAAGAGGTTCCCGGTTACCTTCTTGCCGGCAGCACGAAGTCGAACCCGATGATGAAAATGGACGAAAACACGTACCAGATTCTTGATCCATTCGGTATCGTGGTTCGCGCTTATACGGGGCCGGCAGACGGCAAAAGCTATGAATTCACGGTCATCGCCGGGAACTCGAGAAAATCGTTCCATGACCCCCAGATTTGTTTTAGCGCCCAGCAGTGGCAACTCATCGATCCTGGCAAGCGCGAAGTCAGTATTCCGTCGCTCGGCGGCCGGATTCCGGCCACGGTAATGGCGATCGACAAGCCAGGCGCACGGGGCATCGCCATGTATTTTTATGGTGGGCCAGGAGGATGGCGGCACTCGCCGTTGGCGCTTCCGGTCGACTTGACGCTTGCAAGGTTGATGCTAAAAGACGATATCGATGCGCAGTTCTTTAGGTTTATCATGCAGCCAGCAACAACACCGGCTAGCAATTCGGCGGCGGATGTCGAAAAGGCGATGAAGCAGGACCTAGACGCGCTTTCAACCTTCGCCGAGGCTTGCTTTGCTGAGCTAAACAAGCAACCGGACGGCAAGTACTACACCCAGCACTAGCGGTCTATTGGCGTTCCGAAAACCCTCGTCGCGCTAGTGCGGACTTGTTGGCCGCTAGCGAAGTCGCTAATAGCGGTTAGCAAGTACGGGGTCGCTGATTCGGTTCCGAATGTGTTGTCGTCGATGGCGCCGGCGTAAACAACCCGCAGTTTGCTATCTAACAGGAATGCTTCCGGCGTTCGCGTCGCGCGAAAAGCATCTGCGTATGCGTTGCCAGGATCGACAGCGCATGGAAAACCGAAGGCGTGACGCGCAACGAATTGCGTTACCAAAATGCGGTTCTCGTCCCTGCCGGAAAATAACGCGATCACAGACACACCGGCCTCTTTAGCCTTTACGCCGACCTGATTGATACGCTCAGCATAGAGGTGGTCCACCGGCCCGTAAGTCGACATAAACAACACAAGGAGACCATTCTCGGTTGTGACAACTTCTCGCTTTTGCACCGCAAAGCTCATGCCAATGGCTACGACGTCGAGCCACGATTGTGGTGATTTGACGATTGGTACAGGAGTGACCGTCTTGCGCGGATCGGGCGCAACGTAGCCTGTGGGCAATGACGATCCCTTCAACCAATCTACGATGTCCGCACCCTTAGCAAACTCCCGAATCAGATAGCCCTTGTTGTTCACGAGCCACGTTCCCTGGGCGCCTGCAGACAAGACGAAGCGGACACCCGTCGGCGGCTGCATTTGCGTGGAGCTTACGAGCATTGCGCTGCCGGGGATCGCCCCTGGGAAGGGCATCCCAACCGCGAAAACGGCGGCGACCTGCGCAATCAACATATTTATTAGACGTTACACCAAGACGGGCAGCGGTAACATCCGGATCGTGTTTGAAGTTAGCAGCATCGATGCCGATTTCTTCCAAGAAAACGGCTATCTCGTTCTTGACGGCGTTGTCGATCCGGATGAGATCGCTTGGATGCGCGAGGCTTATGACCGTATTTTCGACGCACGGGCGGGGCGCGAGACCGGCGACCAGTTCGACCTGGCGGGCACGGACGAGGAGGGAGTTGAGGCGAAGCTGCCTCAGATTCTGAGCCCATCGAAGTACGCGCCTGACTTGCTGAACGCGCTGTTCCGGGAGCGAATCTTGCTGGCTGCAAAAGCGTTGTTGGGTGACGATGCCGAACTTGGGGGCGATCACGCGATCATGAAGCCCGCTCTCGTTGGCGCCGAGACGCCGTGGCATCAGGACGAGGCCTATTGGGATCCTGCGTTCGATTATCGATCATTCAGCGCTTGGATTCCGCTGCAGGATGCGACTGTGGAGAACGGGTGCATGTGGTTCGTCCCCGGCTCACACTTGCTGGAGGTCGCTCTGCACCACTCAATAGGATTCGATCCGCGTGTTCACGGGTTGGAGGCCGAGGGTGTCGACGTCTCATCTGCAGTCGCTTGCCCGATTCCGGTGGGCAGCGCGACGCTTCACCTCAGCCGCACGCTGCACTACACGGGGCCAAACCGATCATCGGAGCCTCGTCGGGCGTACATTCTGGGTGTCGGTGCGCCGGCAACTCCGCGGGCGGACACCAGGCGCTTCCCTTGGAACGAAATCAAACATACCGCCCGGGAGGAACGGGCGCGTCGTTGATAGGGCGTACAATGGAGAGGCTAAATGAGTCTCCCTATTGAAACCCTTACGCCGCGGCAAATCGTTGCTGAATTAGACAAATACATTATTGGACAGGACGATGCGAAACGCGCCGTTGCCGTCGCGCTTAGAAACCGCTTCCGCCGCCAGAGCTTGCCGATCGAACAAGCATCGGAAATCATTCCAAAGAATATTCTGATGATAGGGCCGACCGGCGTTGGCAAGACCGAGATCGCGCGGCGAATCGCGCAGCTTGCTCGCGCGCCGTTTATCAAAGTAGAGGCTACGAAGTTTACGGAAGTCGGCTATGTGGGCCGCGACGTCGACTCGATCGTTCGCGATTTAGTGAATGTTGCGATTAGGCTCGTGGAAGACGAGAAAACTGCGGAAGTCGAAGAGAGCGCTCGTCAACGAGCGAACGAGAGAATCGTCGAAATGCTTGTCGACCCGTATCGCTCGCGGCAATCCGATCCAATGGCGCGCGCGATGGAGACGTTCGGGTTGGAGCAGCCTGAGCAAAAACCCGAGCCGGAAGCCGACGAGGATTGGGCGCGAAGGTACCGTCGCGTCAAGGAGCAGGTCGAAAACGGCGATCGGGATGATGAGACCATCGAGATCGAGGTCGATGATGTGCAGTCGCCATTCTTCCAAGTTTTTTCGCCGCAAGGAATGGAAGAAATGGGCTTTGATATGCCGATGGGTGCGCCTCCCGGATTGCGATCTAAGACGACGCGGCGCGTGACGATCAAAGAAGCAAAGGAGTTATTAACTGCCGAGGAAGCCGCGAAGTTAATCGACCGCGCAAGCGTTCGGCAGGAGGCGGTGCATCGTGCCGAACAAACGGGAATTGTTTTTATCGACGAGCTCGATAAAATTGCAGGGCGCGAGGGCGGACACGGTCCCGACGTTTCTCGAGAAGGCGTGCAACGTGACTTGTTGCCGTTGATCGAAGGTTCTACGGTCGTTACGCGGCACGGCCCGGTTAACACAGACCATGTTTTGTTTATTGGCGCGGGGGCGTTTCACGTTTCGAAGCCGAGTGACTTGATTCCTGAATTGCAGGGGCGCTTGCCGATTCGTGTGGAACTAGAATCGTTGCAGGAAAGGGATCTTAGGCGTATTTTGAACGAGCCGAAGAATGCGCTTACAAGGCAGTATATAAACCTGTTGGCGGCTGAAAACGTGAACTTGGAGTTTACGGATGAAGCGCTAGATGAAATCGCAAGAATGGCGCACGAAGTTAATGGCCGTGCACAAAACATCGGAGCGCGCAGGCTGCATACAGTGATGGAAAGACTGCTTGAGGTCATTCTCTATGACGCACCCGATGATCTAGATTCAAAGTCGATAACAATTGACGCGGAATATGTGCGAGAGCGACTTGCTTCCCTGGTGAAGGACGAGGATCTTACGAAATACATTCTGTAGACTTTTCTGCCTCGAAAGTTAGGCTCTACTCAAGCTTGCTCTCCAGTGTCGCTGAAGAGATGGGCGCGACACTGGAGCGCGTATCCTTTTCGCCGAACATTAAGGAGCGTCGCGATTGTTCTTGCGCGGTTTTTAATCGCGAAGGGGTATTGGCGGCTCAAGCTGCGCATATTCCGGTGCATCTCGGCGCGATGGAATTTTTGATGCGGAAGTGGCTGGCGGATGGGCCGCCGATCGATGCCGGGCGCGCTTACATTACTAATGACCCTTACTTTGCAGGTACGCACTTGCCGGATATCAGCGTGATCATGGCCGTTCCGGGCCTCGGCTTCGTGGCTGCTCGGGCGCATCATTCGGACATCGGCGGCGAGACGCCTGGAAGTTTTTCGCCTGTTGATGACATTCGGCGGGAGGGCATGTTGATCGAGCCCCAAGAATTAACGAGCAGCTTAATTCAGAGAATTTGCGAACGCTGCAGGGGACCGCAGGAAAGGCGGTCCGATTTAGACGCACAGGTTTCAGCGGTGCGCACCGGTGCTGTGAGATTGCACGCGATTTCTGCGCAACTTCAATGCGGGTTTGATGAAGCCGTCGACCAGTGCGTTTCGTACTCGCGCGCGCTTACAGAACAAGCAATCAACAAGTTGCCAGCCGGAACCTATAGCGCAACAGAGCGCTTAGAAGATATACAATGCGGCAATCTTTGCGTATCTATTACAATCACAAATGACGCTATGACGCTTGATTTTAGCGGCACAGATCCGCAGGCGAATATCGGAATAAACGCAACCGAGGCTGTCACGCGAAGTGCCTGTTATTACGTTGTTAGATGCTCGACGCAAGACGCTCCGACAAATGGCGGGTGTTGGATGCCGGTCAATGTTATTGCGCCCTCGGGCAGCCTTGTAAATGCAACCTATCCTGCGCCGGTGGTCGCCGGCAATACGGAAACGAGCCAACGCATTGTCGACGTGATTTTGCAAGCCCTTCCTGGAGAGCTGCCGGCTTGCAGCCAGGGCACGATGAACAACGTGGCTTTTGGCGGGGACGGGTGGGCGTACTACGAAACGATCGCAGGCGGGGCTGGGGCTGGGCCGAACGGGCCTGGCGTATCTGGGATCCACTCTCACATGACTAACACGCGAAACACGCCGATTGAGGCATTGCAGATCGACGCGCCGCTGCGGATTGAGCAATATGAGATTCGCCGTGGCTCTGGTGGCGGCGGACGGCACGACGGCGGCGACGGGGTGGTTCGTGCCTACGAGGCGCTGGAAGATGGGATCACCTGCTCACTCATGACCGAGCGACGCAAAGTCGGCCCGCCGGGGCGTCTCGGCGGCAGAGCAGGGCTTCCGGGCCGCAATGTCCTCGTGCGTGAGGGCCAGGAGACTCTGTTGCCTGCTAAAGGCACTGCCTTGCTGCTGCGAGGCGACATTGTTCGGATCGAGACGCCGGGTGGCGGGGGTTGGGGGGAATGACGCCGTTCGATTGGCTCGCCATCGGGTTTCTTGTCGTAGGGGCGCTCAATCTGTTTCTCATCCCAAAGCGCGTCTTGCGGGCGATCGGACTGGCGTTCGCTGCGGCACTTTGCGCGGCTGCGACGTATTTGTGGGAGCGGGATGCCGGCGACCTGCCCACATGGCTACTG
>JBDSVQ010000136.1:0-4452 GCA_039927135.1 Fimbriimonadales bacterium
GCGTGGAGCCGCTGGCAGAGATAGATGATCAAATTGTCGCGGTGCGATCTGATAAAATCCTCGGCACGTCATTTCATCCCGAGCTAACAGGCGATACTCGCATTCACGAATACTTCCTATCGTTCTAATATTCTTCCGGCAACGGCACTTCCCCGTAAACGACGCCGTGCTCAATGTAGAACTTGAGGAGCGCTAGCGCTTCACCCCACCCGGTTGCGCATTCCATGTACGAAGTCAAAGTCTCGTAACCGGTTTCTTCTAATTCGAGAATGGTTCCGCCCGCGTGCGGGGTCATAGTGAACGCTACGGTCGTGATCGTGTCACCCGGCTCCCATTCAAAAACAAAACGCCTGTTTCGCTCGGCCTCGAGAACCGCGCCTCCGTCTTCGGCAGTGATTCGGCTCGGCCCGAAATCCTTCCAACGCAACACGACCTCACCATTGGGCGAAGCGTCGATCTCGGAGCCGTCGGTAAACCAAGCATCCCAGCCCTCCGCAGCCGTTAGTGTGTCGTAAACCGCTTCGACCGGTGCGTCGATATAAACCGCGTGGCGGATTGGCCCAATGTCCATCGTGACATTCTATCCCGCCTTGCCACGCCGCGCGCAGCGCGGGCGTAGAAACGGCGTTAGTGAAAATCCAACAAAGGAGTTAACCTTAGATGAATTGGAATAAAATCGAAGGAAACTGGCACCAAATAATGGGTGCCGCTCGTGAAAAGTGGGGCGACCTCACTGATGACGAGCTGACGCAGGTAGACGGCAACCGCGAACGCCTAGCCGGCCTACTGCAGGAAAGATACGGCATCGCTCAGGACGAGGCGAACAATCGCATTGACGAGTGGGCCGACAACCTCAAAGACCTCGTTTCCCAATAGAGGCAAACGCAGATCCAGAACGAAGGCGCCCCGAAACGGGGCGCCTTCTGTTACACTCGCAAAGTGCAATTCCCCGTTTCGTTGGCGAGCATACTGAAGGATATAGAAGGGGTAACGCTTGCCTCCGACGAGTTGGAATCCGATTACTCGGCTACGTTTGCCGAGTTGCCAGAGCCAGCGGAGGACGCGAAAGTCGTCGAGGGCGACCGATTGACCCCGCATGCGGTTCCGCCATCGGATTTTAGCGGCTTTACCCACTTTTCCGATGGAGCGCAGTTCTCTCGCCCGGCATTCTACGAGCGAGGGCTGCCCGGTCGATACGCGTTCTTGAATGCAGCCGTCGCGGCTCGAAGGGATCGGGAAGTTATGGACGTCATGTCGGAGGCTTCGGCAGACGGCATATACGCGCCGGCGTGCAAATCAATGGACGCCATACGGCAGGCAACTGCGGGCGAGCTTGATGTGCATGACGTTCGGGTGGGCGCCACCGACGGCATGGCGAGAATGGCGCAACTCGTGGCCGATGCGATCAGTGCGGAGCGCAATCGATTGGAACGGCAGACCTGTCTCGCATGGCTCCGTCTTGAAGAAGAGGGCAAGCTGTTGGTCGACGGCACCATCGGTCAATTGATTGGGGCGGTTACTGGACCGACCGACAGCGTCGTCGGACTGGTGAAATCGCATCGCAAGCAGTACTTCACCGCCGATACCGCAGCGACGATTTTGGGGCTACAAGAAGGGGAGCGAAGTTCAGTATTCGTCGTCCCGAGCCGTCGCGAGCAGGATTCGGAGACACATAGTTGGTATCTTCGATTGAGAAGTGATCCGTACAAGTCTCCAGCTTTTGGGCTTGTACGAATCGAAGTGCCACCTGTCGAGGTTTTATCGGATACTGCCAACGAAATCAGCGGTTGGGTGTTGGCGGAAAGATCGCCGTTGTCTCTTCCCGACCTGCGTTACGACCGGTTGCTGTATCCCATCAGGGTAGTCGAACTGCTCCTGAAATCCAGGCACCCATCACGGCAATCGATTCAATCACTTATCGGGGTTTGAAACGGGCGGGGGTGGCTTGGAGGGAGTGATTGCCGGCACGCGAAACCGCGTATCCAAGTAGTACTGCATTGACTCCCTGTCCACTTCTTTCGGCTGAATCGCCAAAATCGGTGTTTGGATTTGCCCATAAACGAATTTCTCCCGCGCGATTCTGGAAGCGCGAAGGCCGATGTCGAAGTAGTTATTCGTTATCACAGTCGGCACCCTCTCGGCATCCAAAAGATCCAGGGTTTTTTGAGATGGGTCGGTAGGAATAATGCGTGTCCCTTTAGAGGCGATCGCTTTATCGAGCGCATCTTCACCGATCGGTACAACGAGGTCGCACCAAGAAAAGTCTTCTTCCGTCACTTCCGTGACGGTCTTGCTGCGGGGCCTAAATGTTTCCCATTTATTGGACTCTCGAAACACAGACGCTTCAAGCATTTCCCTATTAATGGGTGCGCTGCCGAACAATAGCAGTATTCGTTTCGCGGGAGGATCCATCGATTGGGAACGAATAGCCAATAAAGATGCGAGCTTCTTCGCATCAGCCCCAACATGGCCCAGCCGATAAGCGGTGGAATCGTCTGTTCCGATTGTAATCGCGGAACGATCTTTTAGGCTCAATAAGTCGAGGGTTTCCTTTATCTTCTCCGGAGACTCGAATGCGATAGTGATCGCCGCTTTGCGCGGGTCACCCATTGCTACCACGAACTCTGCCAACGCAGGAGGCGCAAGATCACCGTATTTCTTCACGGCGCACTCCATCTGTAGCTGTTCGCACCCTGCAAGAAAGCCTTTCTCTACGTGTTCAACCCAAATTGTGGGTTTATCCGGCAGCACAAGAAAATACGTTGGCGCTGGAGGAATATAGGTCTTCTCCTTCGCGCAGCCAAAAAAGGTTACGATACCGATGAGAAGCAGCCACCTCATCCTACCAACTCCCGAGCAAAGTCTTCCGCTCTAAACGGCAATAAGTCTTCAGGCCTTTCTCCAACGCCGATCAGCTTGATTGGAATTCCCAAGTTCTGCGTCACGCCGATTATTGCGCCACCCTTCGAAGTGCCGTCTAGTTTCGTAATGACAGCGCCGGTAACGCCGGCCGCTTTAGAAAACTCTTGTGCTTGACGAATCGCATTTTGACCGGTGTTGCCGTCTAAAACCAATAATATTTCATCCGGCTTTCTTCCTAAAGCTTTTTCGGCCACGCGCATCACCTTTGCCAACTCTTGCATCAAGTTTTCTTTAGTGTGCTGCCGGCCTGCTGTATCTGCTAAAACGTAGTCGAGCCCCCTTGCCTTTGCCGCTTGCACCGCGTCAAAAATTACTGCACCAGCATCTCCTCCGGGCTGGCCACGGACGATCTCGACGCCGACTCGCACCGCCCAGGCTTCCAATTGCTCGATGGCTGCGGCTCTAAACGTATCTCCCGCGGCGAGGACGACGCCCTTGCCTTGCTTTCGCAGGCTGTGTGCCAGCTTGGCGATGGTGGTCGTCTTCCCCGCTCCATTCACTCCCAGGAAAACGTACAGGGTCGGCGACGGGCTGCCAACTGCTAGCGAAGCCTCCTCCTCCCTCAATTTGATCGAAATCGCGTCCTGCATAGCGCTTCGGATCGCTTCGGGCTTCTCGATGCGCTCACGATTGGCCCGTTCCCTGACCACCTGCATGATCTCGCCGGCGATGTGAACGTCCACGTCAGATTGGATCAGGGCTTCCTCGAGGTCCTCAAAAAGCTCCTCGTCGATAATGCCCCTTCCAAAGAGGCGGTCGATCCGGTTGCGAAGGCCCTTGAAAATTCCGAATCTCACGGCGGTGAAGGTTACCTAAGCCGGGCCGAATCCTTGTCCGCCACCGGGTTGTCCAGGCGGGGCGCCTTGCACCAGATAGAGCAGGGCTTCCCCGATTTGCTGGTCGCCTTCCATGACGTCGAGCCGATAGGCTCCGGGCTTGGGGAACGCCATGTTGTCGATGCGGAATGCCTGCATCAGCGTCGCCGGACGGGCGTTGCCTCGCGGCGCTTCGAATTGGCCCTGCACACCGAACATCTCCTTACCGTCCTCGTCGATCAGCACGAGTTTGACCTCCACCGGCCGGCCGCCTTCGATAGGCTGGAACTCCAGCTCAACGCAGATAAACAGAGTCGGATGTACTAAAGGAAATGTTGCGCCGCCGATCGTGTCGAACATACCGATCAGGGTCGACTTGCCCCCATCAACGTGGCAGGCGTAGTCGCAAAACTTGGCAAGAGTAACTCGCATTGATGCCGAAGAATACCGTCACGACGCGACAAGCGTCTAAACAGTCGTGGTTGCATTGATAGCGCTCGTCGCATTGGCTCCCTTCCAAGATGGGGCGCTAGACCCAAAGTACATGCAGGTGGGCGCCTACATAGCGGCGTCGCGGGTTGAAGACCGACAGGCGCTCGGCGGGTTCGGATCGTCCCACCGATTCCACACTCGCGTTAGCAACTCGTTCTTAGGAACCACGGTGAACGCCAGGCTAGTCGCGAACCCACACGGGTTGTCTCTGCACCTCTCGAAC
>JBDSVQ010000137.1:0-11557 GCA_039927135.1 Fimbriimonadales bacterium
TACTGTGCAAGTAGCGGGGACGGATCGGCTGATTGCGGTTTATGAGAAGGCTGCCGAGACGCAAACGCGGTTTCCGCGTGCGTGGGCGGCGATCAAGAAAAGGCCGCTCGGGTAGCGCGCGGGTAACCTTTGCGGCGATGAACCTAGCCGAACGCCTGGCGTCTTATTGCGCCGACTTTTCTTACGATAAGCTGACTCAAGCCTCGATTCATGAGGCGAAGCGCCGCGTGCTGGATAGCTTCGGCTGCGCAATGGGGTCGTATTTGGCCGACCCTCCGAAAATTGCGAGGGAGATTGCGCGGAGCGCATCTAGCGATTTCGGCGCGACGGTTATCGGCACGGCGCATCAAAGCACGCCGGAGCTTGCAGCTTTTGCGAACGGCACGATGTTTCGTTATCTGGATTTTAACGACACTTATTTAAGCAAGGAACCGGCGCACCCTAGCGACAATATTGCGGCTTTGTTGGCTATTGCGGAGGCGTTCGAATGCGACGGCGAGGATTTGATCGCAGCGATTGTGCTTTCTTATGAGATTCAATGCCGATTGTGTGACGCGTATTCCATCCGGGCTCGCGGCTGGGATCACGTAACTTACGGAAGTTTTTCGACTGTTGCCGGCTGCGGATTGTTGCTATGTTTTACTCCGGAGAAATTCGTTCACGCTTTCGGATTGGCAGCCACTCCGAATAATGCCATGCGAATTACACGGGCAGGTGAGCTGAGTATGTGGAAGGGCTGCGCTTTTGCGAATGCCTCTAGAAACGGTGTTTTTGCAACGTTGTTGGCGCATCTTGGGATGTCTGGACCTTCGCCGATATTCGAAGGTGAGATGGCCTTTTTCGACGAGATTTGTCGCGGAGACACGTTCGACTTGCCGACGTTGGGCGGAAACGGCGAGGATTACATGATCGACCGAACCTACATCAAGAAGTACCCGGCGGAATATCACAGCCAAAGCGCGATTGATGCTGCGATGGAGATTATTGACCAGCACGGCGGCACGTTTTCGAGCGACGAGATTGAACGAATAGAGATTGCAACGTTTACAGCGAGCTGGGAAATTATTGCGAAGGACCCGGAAAAGAATCGGCCGAAAAGCCGCGAGACGGCGGATCATAGCATCCAGTACATCACGTGCGCCGCGCTGGTCGACGGACATGTTTGGCACGACACTTTTGAAGAGTCGCGTTTCACCGATGAGGACTTGCTTTCGGTGGTCGCAAAAACGAAAGTCGTCGCAGATACCGAATTCGACAAGCTATATCCGCAGGACGGTATCCCGAATCGAATTACGGTGGTTACCAAAGACGGCAAAACGTACGAGTCCACGGTTTCGGCGCCGAGTGGCCATGCGCTTAACCCGATGACGGATGAGGAAGTTGTCGCCAAGTATCGCCGAATGGCGGATCCGATGCTGAGAAAGCTTCAGGTAGATGAAGTGATCGAGCGGACAATGGCGCTCGAAAACGAGCATGATATCACTGGCCTGCTGACTACACTGGTCGTTTAACGCAGCGCTTTTTCGAGGAGGGTGAAATACTCGTCCTCCTCGATTTCGATTGCTCCGAGCGTTGCGAGATGCGGCGTTAAGAATTGCACTTCGAATAATTCGACGCCTGCCTGCCCTGCCTTTTCGACTAGTTTCCAGAGCGCAACTTTGCCTGCATCCGTCTCTATGTGAAACATCGACTCTGCAAAAAGGGCGTTGCCGAAAGCGACGCAATAAACGCCGCCGATCAGGCTACCGTTGCGGTATGTTCCGCAACAATGTGCGTATCCAAGGTCGAATAAACGCACATAAGCATCCTTGATTTCGCGTGATATCCACGTTTCTTCGCGGTTTGCGCACTCGTCCATGATGTTTGCAAAGTCTCGGTCAAACTCCCACTCCATTTTTCGAGCGGACTTCCTTAAGCTATGTGATGCCTGGAAGTTTTCGATCGGTATTATCGCTCGAACATGCGGCTTATACCAGCCGATTTCGCCGCTTTCCTCCGCCATCGGAAACCATCCCGTGGAGTAGGCGTGATAAAGTTCGTCAGGGGTTGGGACGTAGCCCAGTTTATTTAATGCCCTGCGCTTTCATCACTTGTCGCAACTTTACAATCTGGCCGGCGTGGTATGCGTCGTGCACCAAGATTGCAATCAAGTGCGAGAAGATCGGCGTCTTTCTGCCGGAAGCCGGCTGCATTAGGTCCTCACGCTTCAGATCCGAGACAAGGCCGCGGAGACCCTTGGTGTTGGACATCGTACGCTTCACTAGTGTTTCCCACGCTTTCTCCGAGGTGTTATCGATAGCGGGCCAGTCTTCGGGCTTGGGTGCTTCCTCATGGCGCAGGTCGCGCATGAGGTCTTCAAGCCATTGGTTGATATGCAGCGTGATCTCCCAAATGCTCTTGGTTTCGGCATCGGGCTTCCAATTCGCTTGCGTAGCCCTCACGCCGCGCAAGGCTTTTGGCAGGTCTTCGATCCAGCCGTCGTGCGTGTGCACGACATCGAGCGCGTCGAGAAGCAATTGGCGAACAATCGCGTCGGCGCCAGTCTCAGGTTGGTTAGCCATTGGTTTCATTCTGCCCCACGGCGGCTAGATACGCCAAAAGTACGCTATTGCGTTCGCCGCAGGCAGGCAAAACAGCAGCGAATCGAAGCGATCGAGCACGCCCCCATGGCCTGGGAGCAGCGAGCCGGAGTCTTTCGCCTCGTGCCTCCGCTTCCATGCGCTTTGGTACAGGTCGCCCAGCTGCCCTAGGAGCCCGCACATGGCCCCGATCTGCGCGCCGAACTCGCCCGGCAGGCCGAGGGGGTCGGCGGCCAGCCATCCAACGATAACGCACGCGACGACATTGGTGATTGCTCCCTCCCAGGATTTGTTGGGAGAGATGCTAGGAGCAAGCTTGTGCTTGCCGATAAGGCTGCCGACGAAGAACGCCATCGAATCACCTGCCCACAGGCACAAGAACACCATCAGAAGAACGTGTTGGTTGAACTCAATGCCCCAGTGAGGATTGGCGGTCAGCGAAGCGGCACGCAAAGCTACCGCCGAGAGTAGCGGGAGCAGAATCCAGCCGGCGAGGACGATCGGGCGGGGTAGATCCTTTGTAACGAAGTCGAGCAGCGGCACCGCCAAAAGGGCGAGAATCCATGGCGTTGACGACTGTGCCGGCGACCAAACGACTAGCCCGGCAACGTAGCCTGCATAAAGAAGCCATGGCCAAATCGACTTGCCGCTCATGCGAGAGAACTCGAAGACGGCAAGCGCGCCAACTGCGGCGAGCAGGATTTTCAGCGGAATAGGGGAGCCGGCGCAAACCGCATAGACGACAATCGGTATTCCGATGATCGCCGTTGCGATTCGCGCCGTCATGCGCGCAATCTACCCTTAGCGCGAGATGCTTGCGGTAACGCGCCCGTTAATCGCGATCGACATGCCCTGTGCAGCACCTTGGTTTACGCTGCGAACTATGGCGCGGATTCTGTAGTTGCCGACCTGCGGTTGAGGCAGGATCACCATCTCCGCGCTGTTGATGGCGTCGGCGTTTCCGCCCGGCGAAGATTGCCCGTTCGAGATTACGTTGCCCTTGTAAACAGTGACGCCATCGGGTGCGACCACTTCTAGGTCGACGTCGTTGACGGGCGCCTGGCCGGCAAACACCTGCGCAGGATAATCCGTGAACGTCATTGTCACGCGGAGCGGGTCTGTCGAATTTGTAACGGCGATGATCGTTTCGGTGGCCTGGTTAGCCTGAAAACCAAATGCGTTCTTGATATCGAGCACAAGCGTCCGCCGAGGGTCGCCGGGAAACGTCATACCATTGGCGAGCAGAACTCTGCCCCAGCCCTCCGCGTTCGACGGGTAACCCGCTTCGCCGGTCATATCCACCGACGAATTCATGAGCACCGCGCGAAGCAGGGCACCTGAAGCGTCTCTCCGCGCACCATTGGATCCGAAGAAGAAGCCATCGTTCAGGTACTGGCGCACGAGGGCTGCCGCGCCCGTGACGGCAGGGCAGGCCATTGACGTGCCCGAGAGGGTTCGCCACTGGTTCGTAGTGCCGTTTCGAGCTGAGACGATGCCGATACCAGGCGCAAAGATTTCGGGCTTGCGGCGTCCATCGCTCGTGGGCCCAGCTCCGCCACTGCCGACAGACTGCTGATTGGGCGCCTGTTCGGTCGCTCCAACAGCGAGGACGCTCTTAGCGTTCTCAGGCGTTTTTAGGAGCGAGGTATTCGTGACGGCGAAGGCGACCATGCCGGTCTCGTTGTCCCACGAATACTGGTCAATCTGCTGGCAGTCGCTCGTGTACTGGGTCGTGCCGTCGTCTCCCCATGAATTGCTATGGACGCGAGCTCCTGCGCCGTGGTGAGCAATTAGGGCCGGATAGAGGTCGGATCCGCCGATGTCCGAGAGGTTCGTGTACGCCATCTTTGCGGCATACGCGATTCCGTTTCGGAAAGTGCTGCCGGTGATCGGGAATTGGTCTCCTGCGAGCGTGCCGGCTGTATGCGTTCCGTGCGAACTGCTGGAGTTGATTCCTCCGGAAGAACTGTAGTAAACAAGCTTGCGATGGTTCGGACCGGGCGTGTTGTCTATCGGGTCCCGGAACATATCGTGTCCGCGATAGACTCCGGTATCGATGATGCCGACCGTCTGCCCTTCGCCGTGGATTCCGCGATCCCAAATCGAGTTCACGTTGGTTTGGTTCGACTGAACGACCCAGCGCGTCACGTCGTTGCGGAACTGACGGTCACTGGTTTCTTCGATAAAACTGATCGACTCAATATGAGCGAGAGCGCCTGCTTTGAAAGTCGGGCCGCGGAGATCCATCATCCATCGAGGGCCGACGCGGTTGGCAGAAATAAGATCGAAACCAGCGGCTCTGGCTGCCTTTGAAGCGGGCTCAAGGTCTGCTTCGTCAAAAAGCGTGACGGTGAACCGAACCGTTCCGAGAGCGCGCTCGAGTCTGCGCGTTTCGGAAAAAAGTTGGCGAAAACCGATATCGTTCGCGAGTTTGAACGCCGGCTCGAACCTTCCGACCCAGTAACCTCGCGATTCAAGATTGCGCACTTCGGCTCCGCTTGCGAGCATGACGAAAGTGTTACCAGGGACGTAGGCAACGATGTCGGCACCGCTCTCGTTGCTTAGCCGATTGCGCTCTTGGGGCGTCGTTGAGCGTCCGAGCGAAACGAGATAATACGCAGGCGACTCAGTCGGCTTCGCGATCATTGCAGGATCGAGTTGCGGAACGTCGACTGCAGGATCGAACGTCGCATTGCGCAGGTGTATCGTATCGGCAAAGGCAGTAGAAACAATTAGTAAGGCAAGAATAGATAAGGAATTACGCATGTGGGCCTCCAGTATCAGACGCAGGCCAGAGCCTGAACATTCGGACGGATTGCCGTGACTTGGCATCCTTCGGTCAATTTTGCCATGGGTGTCGGCGTCGTTGCCGTCGGCGTGGTTGCGGCGTGCCTGCAGTTTTGGCTGTGGACTTTTCCGATGGCTCCCGATCCGACAGGCCGCGACCCGAACGGCGTTACTACTGCGCCGAGGTTCTGGCAATACGTGCATCGGCCTTTGGGCTACGCGTTCGTGGTGCTCTACCTCCGAAAATCCAGCCGGATGACTAGCTGTAAGAGTAGTCGCCGTTGTGCGCGTCTTCGATGTACCGAGCGAGGATATCAATGGAAGCCTGAACGTCTTTTCGGTGAACTGTCTCGTTGACCGTGTGTACGTAGCGCGTCGGAATGGATAACGTGAACGAGGGAATGCCACCATGCAGACGCTGAATCGCGCCGGCGTCGGTTCCACCGGCAGGTAGCACTTCAATTTGGTACGGAATCTTATTCTTGTCGCCGATTTTCTTGAAATGGCTAACGATTTTAGGGTGACAGACCAGCGAGGAGTCCATGATTTTTATTGCCGTTCCCTTGCCCAACTTAGTTATGTGATCCTGCTCGGGGATACCAGGAATATCATTGGCGAGTGTGATATCGATCGCCACGGCGATATCCGGATTGATCGCCCATCCGCTCGCGGCCGCGCCGCGTAAGCCTATCTCTTCTTGCACCGTTGCAACCGCGTAAATGTCTACTTTATGGTTCTTTGCAGCCTTTACGGCCTCAATCATTGTAAATACTGCAACACGGTCGTCCATGCATTTGCAGGTTAGCAAGTCGCCCATTTCTTGCATCGTGCGGTTCATGGTAACGGGGTCTCCGAGGCCAACCATTTTCTTAACCGTTTTGCCGTCCATTCCCAAATCGACGAAGAAATTGTCGATCACCGGAGGTTTTCCGGCTTCTTCCGGGGTGAGCATATGCTTAGGCTTCGTGCTTGCCATCAGAACACCCGGCAGCGGGCCGGATGCCGAATGTACGAAGACGCGTTGGCTGGACATTTGGCGCGGATCCCAGCCTCCGAGAGGCTGGATTCGCAGGAAGCCACTGTCATCAATGAACTTGACCATAAAGCCGATCTCATCCATGTGCGCCGCGAGCATCAGCTTCTTAGCCGTACCTTTTACGCCCTTCGCTTTCTTGACGCAGTGGACATTGCCCATCGAATCGACTTCGATTTCACATATCTTGCCAAGTTCGGCTTTTACGATTTCACGGATGGCTTCTTCGCGGCCGGGTACGCCATGGGCCTCGACAAGTTTGCGTAGGAGTTCAACGTTCATAGGACATTAAGACTATACCGACGAAGCATCGTAAACTATTCCCGATGAAGGCGAGGCGCATCTTAATTTATGGAGTCACCGGCTCCGGCAAGACGCATCTCGCGGAGCGATTGAGCGAACGCACCGGCATTCCCTGGCACTCCGTCGACGACCTAACTTGGATGCCTAACTGGAACGAGGTACCTCTAGATCGGCAGAGAGAGATCATCGGCTCAATCTGCAACCGCGACGAATGGATACTGGACACCGCCTACGGGAAATGGGTCGAAACACCCTTGGAGCGTTTGGAGCTTATCGTTGCTCTCGACTATCCGCGCAGCTTCTCGCTGAGGCGACTATTGCGCAGGACGATAGCTCGCGCGCGTGACGGAATGCCGATTTGCAACGGCAACCGAGAGACATGGCGGCAAGCGTTTTCTCGTAATTCGATTATCCTTTGGCACTTCAAGTCGTTCGCCCGGAAGCGAGCGAGAATACGCAAGTGGATCAACGAAGGGCGGGCCGTGATCCACTTCCGCACTGCTGCCGAAACAGAAGAGTGGCTGAGCTCGGTCTAGCCGCCGGTTCGCGTAACCGTCACTTCGTCTGTATCTTTGCCACTGCCGGCCGATACAACAACGCGGTACGTTCCGTTTGCGAGATTGCGAATCGACGTACTCCACCGACCATTGCCAACAGCTACGCTATGGTTGGCTACCAAGATATTGCCGCGCGTGTTGTAAACCTTGACACTAATGTCCGATTCGCGGCTTGTGCCCTGGATATCGACCGTAGAAGAACTGACCGTCGAGTTCTCTCGCGGCCAGGTAATCGTGACCAGGTCCTCGAAATTTCCTCCGGTACCCGTTTTGTAGTTGAATGAAATCTCCGCTTGGCTACGGCCGCTGGGCGACTTTGCCAACACGCGGTAGCGGCCTGCCGGAAGACTGGCGCTTGTGCTCCACCTTCCATCGCGCACTTTCAGCGTTTGCCGGCTAACCTCACGGTTGCCGCTGTTGTAAACAACCAGAAGCACCTCGTCGCCCGAGCTCGTGCCCTGAATATCGGCGCGCATCGTGTTTAGCGTCGCGCTGTTTTTTGGGTGCGTTATCGAGATTTTCTCGACGAAACCAGGTCCGGGCAATAGCCCCCAGTCTGTATCCTTAGTTCTTATGGAGAAGCGAACTTCGTCGGAATCCGCCATCCGTGCAAATCCGAGGACCGCGCGGTATGTGCCGTTGTTTAGAGTGAACGACGTCTTCCATTTGTTGTTGCTAACGATCAGCTGCTTTTGTTGAACCATTCGGTTGTTACGGTCATAAATGCGGACGTCGACTCTGGGAATTGCTGCGTAGCCTTCAAACGTTGCACTGCTCGTCGGAAAGTTCGTTTGACGCGTCGGCTTCGTAAAGTATCCGATGTACTCGCCACCGGGCTTAGTCCAATCTCCTTTGCTCGTCCACTTTTGTCCGTTGGCAAGCGTTAGCTCGGCGTCGCGAGTTTGATAGTCATTTCGCCTAACTTTGACGGTGAAGGTAAACGACTGGGTGTTCCAGCTGCCCCTCGTAGTTAGGTAACCCTTGCCGGTGATTCGGCTCTCTCGGAGCGAGAGGAAACCGCTGTTTGTTTCGGTAAACACCGCCTGAAAGGCGGAGTTGTTTTGCTTCACCACTTCGCGAACCCCGAGGTGCGCTGCGCGTTTTTCACCTTCGGAATCGGCGTGCATCAAGGCGGGCGCTAGCAGCAGTGCTGCGATGCAAGAACGTAAAAATAATTTCTTCACTTTATCATCCTCCATTTACAGTTGTATTGTACAGCGGATTCAGAGAAACACTGCGTTTCCGGACCTTTGAATGAAATTTGCGAGATTCGAGGGGTCCAGTGGGTATTTGAATAGGCAGCACGCCCAGCCACCTCCGAAGCACCACATCTCTCCGCGAGGCGAGTCGGCAAGGCGCGCCCGGAACGAATCGGTTAGGATGTCGATGCCTGCCTGTTCTCCCCAAATGATCCAGTTCTTGTCGAACCGCTCGTCCGCTACGTGAAGCTCCGGATGGCTCCTTTCAAGCGCACGCCCTTCGCCGACGCGTGGGCGAAGGAGCGTCAACCAGGGCTGATTGCCAACCCAGCACACGGCGGTGTGTTCTTGCACTTGCGTTGTTCTTCCGCTACCGGCGACATACATGTGCTCGAAGATCAGTGCTTGCCTTCCCTGGATGGCTCCGTACGCTATCCATTGCAAATTGGCACCGCCGCTCCTAAGCGCCGCGTTTTGCTCTAGTTGCTGTACCTGGCTAAAAAAGGCTTGCTTGACATCGGGCTCGGGGTCAAGGATAAAGTTGAGGCCCAGCAATTCGAGGAAGGCCCCGACCCGCTTCTGCCGTCCTTTTGTTAGTTTGCGGTCTAGGACAGCACCAGTAATGATTCCGAGGAGAATCGGCCCGCCGACGACCGCAAATATCCAGGGGCCGGCATCTTTTGGAAATTGCGCCACGGCCGTGAAACCGACGGCGATGCCGCCGAATACGCAGAGCAGCCATATCCACCAATATCCTTTCGCCTTTCTATATGGCTTCGACATGTGCTATTCCATCGCCGCCGAGTGATTCCACACCGGCAGTTCTCGGATCGAATTCTGCGCACTTACCGAAGTCGGCACTCCCCATGCTTTGAAAAACGGCGCGAGGTTTTTACCGACCGTTTTCGAGAGTCGAACCATCCATTGGTCGCGTTTCTCGTTGTCATTCTTCGGGCGCTCGGATTGTGAAAGCGTGCGATACTCCGCAAACACTTTCTTGAAGGGCCCCCAACCAAACTCCCGTTGCAATTGGATATACATAGTTAGTGCGAGGAAGGCGTCGCCCTTCCATTTTTCGTAGGGCGCGCCTGCGGCCCGATGCTTACGAAAAGTCTCGGCGATCTCTTCATCTGAAAAGCGCACTTTGTACCCCGGAACCCGCCCGACTACCGTCTCGATAATGTAGAGCGTGAAAAGGTTTACGGTGACTTCGCCGGTGCCGTCGAACGTCCAATCGGAGTGCTGGTGGTTATGGCCGATCTCGTGGAAAAGCCCCCAGTCTCCACCCTTCGTCGCATCGGTTAGAAAGTTGATGTCCACCATTCGCGGCGCAGCATCGAGGTGCGTCATGATCGGATATCCGGCGTGCATATATCCTGCGCTTATTTGCACGTCGGCGACGTATCTTTCTGGGCTGGAGCGAACGCGAGAAATGGTCGCGAGGTCTGCACAAGCGTCTGCAACCTTGTCCCAATATTCCATCAGCTTCGTTGGATTATCCAGCGTGCGGATGTGCGCAGCAGGGACTGTGAGAATTATTTTCTCAGATTCAAGTTCTGCCCATGGCGCCGGGCTGTGGCGCATTGCGCGCCAATCTACAAGATGCGTTTTGCCATGCACGTAATGAGCGGATTCGATCGCACCGGAAATCGTAACCTTCGCCGTGCCGTCTTTCGCACGTGGCACCTCAAGGTAAATCAGCCCGCCGAATGCGCTCGCAATCTCGGTTGTGCCCTTTGCCAGCGGAAGTGTCGTGTCGATTTCGGGCGCGCGCTTCCAGTCGTCGAGATGCCAGAGCCGGTCGCTGTGCGCGCCGATACGGATATTCAGTCCTTCGGCGACTGTCGTCGCTTTGATTACAGATCCCGGCGGCGCATACATTCCCACGCCGTGCCAGCGCGGCCGCTTGGTTTCGATCGTAACGGTTTTGGTAACCGGTGTCCAACCAGGGTCGGGCAGCCCCGGGAAGTGGGCTGCTGCCGGATGAGCTTGCTGCTGCGTTGGGGAGGCATCACGAATTCGTCGCAGATCGAGCGCGAGTTTGAGACGCGGCAAAACGTCTTCGGTTTTGATGGGTTTCTGCTCCGTCGGTAACACCGAGCCTGCCATCGCGAGCCGGTCAACGCCCTGAACAATAGGGCTCCCAAACGGCAATGTTTCGAGGGCGCGAGTGAGCACTTGCCCGACCACACCGCTGGAGTTGCCCGCCCTCAATGCGGTGAATGCCTTGCCGGCGTGCGCTTCGGCCGGCCCGGCGTTCGCCCTGAAGCCCGCCGGCGCGTTACGGTCCAGGTAGCCGTCCCCCCAGGCGATTCCCATCGGAACGGTGATTACATTGCATGGGTGCTCGGATATGCGCTTGCCTGGGTTTAGTTGGAGCCATCCCCAGCCGAGTCCTGCAATGAGCAGCCCACCGCCGTCGTTTACAAACTTTCTGATTGATTCTGCGTGCTCGGGAGATTCGCCGTTAGGGTCGATAATCAAAACAGAGATGCCCTCAAGATTCGCCAGATCCATCTCTGACAGACGACGCGACGGAATGCGTGCGGGCATGAGCAGATTCTCCATTTCACTGGCTCTATGGATGCCGACAACGCCGTCGCCCTTGCGCAGCCACGCTAGCGTGTTGTTAAGCAGCCGCTTGGTGTCTGGATGATTGATCGCCCCAGTGCCCAGGTAGCCACCATGTCCGAACGCCACGATTCTCCCCTTTCCGTAGGTCGCCTGAGCGACTACCGCTTCGTGGAACTTTCCCTGCGGGGCGGAGACGACGACTTGCGCGTTGTCCCCGAAAACGACGAGTGGACCAGGAATACCGGGTGCAGTGATCTCATTGACACCATCAAGCAGAGGGGCGGCAAGCACCACTAAAGCGAGCAACATTCGTAAATCTTAGTCGCTCTCGCAGATTTGGCGCACTATTTCGGAGTCGAACCCCGCCGACAAGAGCTTTCTTGCGAGTGCGGGACCGTGCTTGCCGCTCTTTGTCGCGAGGCTCCGGGCGGTATCGGCATCGCTCGGGAGCGTGGCAACTACCTCGGTTGGCGCATCCAGGTGTTCGAGGTGCCGGCGGATGCGCTCTCGAGACCAGAGTTTGGC
>JBDSVQ010000138.1:0-8495 GCA_039927135.1 Fimbriimonadales bacterium
GCGATTGCGTCAAAAGGGTTGATCACGAACTTAACGCCTTCCCACTCAAGAGCGGTATCGCTTTTGATTCGGATCTTGGCATCGGTGTCTGGCACTCGCTTAATTGGAACAAGAATCTTCATATCGAATTAGTTATTAACCGGCTTACCGGTTTCCAGCATGTGCCGAATTCTTAAATGCGTTCGCGGCTTGCCCATCAGTTTGAGGAAACTTTCAATTTCCATTTCCATGGCGTGCGCTTCGCTTGCGCCCTTGGAGAATATATGTTTGATTTCGCCGGCGATAACCGCGCCGTATTCGCCGATTTCGTTGGTAGATCGCATTTTTTCGATCTCGGTGTCGATCATGCCTGCCACCATTGGCGGCGCCTGCGTCCACGAAACGTGCGGTCGCTCGTCGCGATCCGCGTGCAGCGCGTTGAACAAAAGGCTGTCAGGATTTACAGCGATGATGTCGGTTCCACGCAGATATTCCAGTTTGCGCGCCCCCGCCGCCATGAATTTTCTGCCCGCAATAAGGTTCGCTGCGGCAGCGGCGATTTGCTTGGCGTCGCCATTGGTTCGCTTGCGCATCTCAGCGGCCCCGCCTCCGGCCGGCACCAAGCCAACGAGAGTCTCCGGCAAGCCAAGCATCGCTTCTGCGTACGCAACCACGGTTCGGCAGCGCATCGCCAATTCGAAGCCGCCGCCAAGCGCGTAGCCGTGCACCGCGCAGGCCGAGCGGGCTTTTTGCAATGCAAGTCCCGCTTGCTGTAACTCGCGCAGGTCGCCGCGCATCGCTTCGAATTCGCCGGCTTCAGCCGTGGTGAGGATGTGCTGCAAATCGTAGCCAACGCTAAACGCAGGCCCGGTAGATGCGAGCGTGATTCGACGGTCGGGTTTTTCTTGCAAAAATTCAAGAAGCGCGCGAACGACGATCGAATCGATCGCGCCCATTTTCTTTCGAAACTCGAAAATGTGTCCGCCCATCGCGTCCTCGCGAATCGCCCAGCCTTCGCCTTCCTTTACCAATTCGAAGTCGGAGGGCGTGACGAACCGCGCGTCATTTTTCATCGGCGCGGAAGTAAGGCGCTCGAGATCCAGCGCCGTGCCGTCGCCGTAAAAAGGTGTCTTTTCGTAAAGCGGCGTTGACTTGATGTGCGGCTTAAGCGCGTCGTATCCGATCGCGTCGATCATTGCGAATGGCCCCATCGACCATCCCCATCCCCAGCGCATCACGTCGTCAAAATCGCGAACGTTGTACGAAACTTCCGGGCCGACGTACGTTGCGTAATGTAGCACCGCCGGCAAGTGCTCCCGCAAAAACTCGCCGACTTCGTCCTTGCCTTGCAATGCAGCGCGAATGCGTTCACCGAAAGGCGCTTTTGACTTTAGCGCGGCTAACTCCGGCTCGACGCGCGGGCGATAACTGCCGCCGTCGTACGTCAAGAATTGGTCGCCCTCTTTTTTATAATAGCCTTGGCCGGCTTTATTGCCAATCCAGCCTTGCCCGATCAGTTTTGCGGTGGATGCTGGGGTGCGCAGAACGTCGGTATACGGGTCTTCCTGGCACCGACGAGTCAGGTTGCCGCAGATGTCCTCCATGATGTCGAAGCCGATGAGGTCTGCCAGCCGATACGTGCCGGTTTTCGGACGCCCAATGAACGGCCCAGTAATCGCGTCGACGGCTTCGCTAGCGAAGTTGAGTTTTTCGGCGGTGTGCAGCGCCTGCATCAGCACCCACATTCCGTAGCGGTTCGCGATAAATCCCGGCGTGTCTTTGGCGAGCACAACTCTGCGGCCAACGAAGTCCTCCAAGAACGCGGTCATCTTGGAGACCTCTTTGGTGTCGGTGGATTTCGTCGGAATCAATTCGATAAGCTTTAGATAACGGGGCGGATTGAAAAAGTGCGTGCCCATGAAGCGGCGGCGAAAACCGTCGGACAACCCCTCACTCAGCAGTGCGATCTCAAGGCCGCTCGTGTTGGTGCTGATCATCGCATCGGGCCGCAGCAGCGGCTCGATGGCCGCGTAAAGCTCGCGCTTGGCATCGAGTTTTTCGATAATGGCCTCGCAAACCCAGTCGGCTTCGCGGATCGCGTCGAGTGGGCCGTCGAGACCTGCTAGTTTTACGCGGCTCAGCGCGTCGTTGCCGAAAAAGTGCGGTGGCTTAATACGCTTGGCGCGTTCGAGGCCGGCCTCTGCTGATTCGAGCGTGAGGTCGAACAAAGTAACGTCGAAGCCTAGGTTGGCGAGGTGAGCGGCTATCCCGCTTCCCATGGTGCCTGCCCCAAGTACCGCGACGTTGCGCGCGTAATTAGTCGCTGAGTGCATCCGAAACTTGAGAAAAGACGGCGATCACGCCGTCTTTTTTCTGAGGGCAAGAATACCCGCCTAGAGCCCTGCGAGGCGTCCGCGTATGGCGTGGCAAAGCGCGATGGCCAGGGCATCGGCAACGTCGTCGGGTTTCGGCGCTTCTTTCAGCGACAGCATCTTCGCGACCATGAATTGCACCTGCGGCTTTTTCGCGCCGCCCGAACCGGTAACGGTGGCTTTGACCTCTGGTGGTGAGTATTCGCACCACGGCAAGCCGGCTTCCGATGCAGCCAGCAGCACGACGCCAAGAGCTTTTGCAACTCCAAATGCGGTGGTGCGGTTTGCGGCGAAGAGTATAGTCTCGGTTGCGACGCAGGTCGGCTTGGCCCGACGGATAACCTCGCTTACTTCGCGGTGTATGGATGCGAGGCGGTCAGGCAGTGAAAGGTCTTTGGAGGTTTCGACGAGGCCGAACTCGCAGACTCTTATTGCCCCACCCACCCGCTCCACAACGCCGTAGCCGAGGCGGCCGTAGCCAGGGTCGATGCCTAGGACTCTCAAGTGCGCTTGAACCGGCGCAGCAGCTCTTCGGCGGTGAGGGTAATCGTGATGGGCCGACCGTGCGGGCACATGTAAGGGTTCTCGGTGCTGGCGAGCTCGCGGAGTAGGTGCTCCATCTCGGCAACGCTGAGCGGGTCTCCGGCTTTGACCGCCATGCGGCACGCTGACGTGATCCAAAGCTTCTCGCGAAGCGTCTCAGGGCGAACACGCCCTTCGGTTTCAACGAGGCCGGCGCCGATCTCCTTTAACAGGGCCACGCAGTCTTTACCTTTTGCGGCGGCAGGCACCGCTCGAATCAGGAAAGCCTGCGTGCCGAATGGCGAGACGTCGAAGCCGGCGGCGGCGAGGTCGTCCATGCGCTCAGTAAGCGCCAGCGCAGTCGCCTTGTCAAACTCGGCGGCTTCCGGAGAGAGAAGCCTCTGAGTCTCGACGGGACCGCCGCCCTTCAGTCCGCATATGTACTCGTAGAGCACGCGCTCGTGAGCAACATGCTGGTCCACGATCGCAATGCCGCGCCGGGTGCTGCAGACAATAAATGTCTTCATCACTTGGCCGAGAATGCGCAGGTCGTCGAGGAGGTCCCCGAACGGGAAGCGCTCGCCCGGCTCAAGCGGGGCGGGTGCGAGTTCGCGGAAAAGATCGGCGACGGCTTCGGTCGGTAGCGTCATCGAAGATGGAGCGTCGCCCATCGCTGAGGAAACGAAAGCGTGCTCAGCGCTGGGCATGAGGCCGTGGTCGATAAGGCCTCCCTTCACGGCGACACGGACGGCGTCGAACACCGCCCCCTCTCGCTGGAACTTGACTTCGCTCTTGGTGGGGCTGACGTTGACATCGATGTCGGCGGGATCGATCGATATCTGCAGGGCGACGGCAGCATAGCGCCTTTCGGGCGTGAGACTGCGGTACGCGGCATCCACCGAGGCGTAAAGCGTCTTCGACCGAACCGGCCTGCCGTTAACATAGAACAGCTGGTGCGATCTGCCGGGCTTGTTGACATGTGGCGGCGCAACGAAGCCTTGGATGCGAACGCCGTGCGTCGTCAGGTCTATCTCGGCGAGCGCGCGGGCAAAGTCCATCCCCCACACTTGGGCGAGGCTGTCGAGAATGTCTCCCGTCCCCGGAGTGGAAATCGACTGCTGGCTTCCAAACTTTAGGCTGATCGCGACTTCAGGGTGCGCGGTTGCGTATCGGGAAACGACCTCGGATATCGCGGCGGATTCTGAATTGTCAGACTTCAGGAACTTCAGCCGAGCGGGGGTGTTGCCGAAAAGCTCGCGGACTTCGATGTCGGTTCCGCGCGGCCCCGCGACCATATCCCGCTCGGCGAGTTTTCCGAAATCAACTTGAAGCCGTATTCGCCCCTCGCTTCCCGTTCCGGTAGTGATCGTCATTCGGCTCACGGAGGCAATGCTGGGCACGGCCTCACCTCGAAAACCGAGGCTTGTCACTCGAAGCAAGTCCGCCGCGGATTTGATTTTGCTCGTGGCGTGGCGCTGCAGTGCCGTTTCGGCATCGTCGAAACCCATGCCGCTGCCGTTGTCTGAAACCGCGATCAGAGCGCGCCCAGCTTCCTCGATGCGAATTTCGATGCGCGTAGCGCCGGCGTCGATCGCGTTCTCAATAAGTTCCTTAACGACGCTCGACGGCCGCTCTACGACTTCCCCTGCGGCGATTTGGTTCACCGTATGGGAATCAAGCAGTGCGACCTTACGGCTCATCGAGTCGATGTTACCGGACGGCTTATCGAGTAAACTCAACGTTTCCAGGTACCTGATACGTCTAACTGGGAGACTGTTATGGATCAGACGATTTGCAAAGAGTGTCAGACGCAAAATCCCGCCGCAAACGCGTTCTGCACGGCATGCGGGCATAAACTCGAACCCTTTTTAGTACGAGATATCGGCGATTCGCTGCAAGAAGGCTACAGATTGGTTGCCGAGGGCAAGCCCGATCAGGCGCTTCTTATCGCCTCTGCGGTGCTGCGAAGGCAGCCCGAAGAGTCCGGCGCTTATGCTTTGATGGCCATGGCGTACGAAGATAAGGGCGATATCCCGGAAGCGATACGTTGCTACGAGGAAGTCGTTAGGCTGCGCCCCGAATCGAAGATCGACGCCATCAAATTGTCGCAACTGCAAGATATGGCCGACGGAGGCACTGCCCCCATGTCACCTTCGAAGCGCGGTCTTGCGGTCGCGCTTTCGGTTGGCGCTGCTTTGCTCGCGGTAGCCGTTGGCATGGCGTTCGCTTGGCCACGCGGCGACGAGTCCGCCAAGCAAGATCCGTCGACGCTTCTTGCGGACAACACAGCGCGAGGCTTCGACGTGCCTGAGCAAACCCCGCAGCAGCCGACCGGAAACGTCCCGGTGCAGCCTCCGGCACAGCCCGACCAGCAGTCGCTGCCATCGGCGGCGAACACGACGCCTTCCGGCACTGGCCGAAGCGCCGTCCTTCCACCGGCAGGATCAAACCGCACAGCGCGGCCTCCGTCGGTAAACCCCTTTGAAATTGACATCACGCCCGAGCGGTTGCCCAAGGCTGAGGTCAATACTCCTAAGCCTCACGTGGAGCCACCGAAGACCGCGACCGGTGACGAAAACGTGATCGAGCGCCGTCCGGGGCAAATCAATATTTCTGAGAGCCGCCGAGCGAACCCGACCGATCCGAACGTGAGTGAGAACACCTATCGAATCGCTCAGGACAAAATGAAGGCTGGTGACTATCGAGGCGCGATCCGAGACTTTCAGGCAGCACTTTCAGGAAGTGGTAAGAAGGCTTTGGTCCACCAACTCATCGGCCGGTGCTACACGAGGATCGGTGAGAAAGCCGCCGCGAAGCAGCACTTCGAAACTGCGCTCGGGATATACGAAGCCGCTGGTGCGAAATCTGCAGCCGACGCCGTACGGCGCGAGATCGGCCTCCTCGGATGATCCTTGCAACGATCGTCGCCGTAGCGATCCTTGCGCAACGTCCCACGATGCTGATCTATCAGGAGACGATCGTGGAGTTCACGGACACCGATCCGAACGTCCTTGTTTCCAAGAGACTGGGTGAAATTCTTGAGCGATCCGGAAAGGTCGCGCCGATTGTTTGGCACAACACGGACCCACATATTCAAGCTGCAATAAGTGAGGGCAAGATTCCTACCCTTCCAACGAGCGCGAAGCGCCCCGATGTTTTTGCGATGGCCCGCACGCTCAACATCCCTTACGTTGCCTTCGTGCAATTGAATCGCATGGGGGCGGAGTTGAAAGGGAAGATCGAAGTTTATAGAGCGCGCGGCGGAGGCAGCCTGTGGCGAAACGAGACGAATGTCTCAATCATGCAGAACGGTCGGTTGGATCCGGACAGCGGCTCGATGAGCGTCGCCAACACATGGGCAATACAGTTGAACACGAACCCATTCAAGGATATGCCCTCGCGTCCGGTTTTCGAGAACCCCGAGCCTTCGAATCCGGGGACCAATTTGCCGACGACTGTCGCGATAGACCGCACCCCACTCGAAAGCGGCAAGAGGGCGCTCGAAGACGGCAGGCTAGTTGCTGCGGTTGCCTTGCTCCACGACGCCGTGGACGTAGAGCCGATGAGCGTCGAGGCTCGCAGCCTCTACATTGAAGCCCTGCGAAGAGCCTGCCACCCGTTTCTAGCCGCCGACGAAGCGGCCCGGGCCGCCGATCTGATGCCCAATGAAACCGTTTTTCTGGTGGGTGCAGCGGAAGCCTGGATCCAGGGAGGCAAAGCCGAACGTGCTGCGGAGATCATCCAAGCGGCGCTGAAGGCAAATCCCAAGAACCCTGCCGCGCTCAGCCTGATGGGCGACTTGCTCGCCGGACGTTTGGAACTACCGCGCGCCATCGAGTTTTACACCCTAAGCTACGATCAGGAGCCGAATCCCGAGACGCTTTACAAGCGGGCCCAGGCATACGCGATAGCTGAGCGCTTCGACGAGAGCTTGGCGGACCTCGATAAAGCGAATGCGACGGGGCTCTCTAAGGAGCCGGAAGTGGCAGTGCGGCGCTACCGAGAGAGCGTAAAAGTACTGGACCCTGCAATAGACGCGCTAGCGACGAACTTACGTAACTTGTTGCGCGAGGCTGGCGACCCTTCGCCCACCACAGCGCTTAAGTCCAGAAGCGCGGCTTATGAGAAAAGCGTGGGCGCGTTCTTGGGATACCTGGACCGGATAGAGCCGCCGCAGATTTTTCAGCGGAGCCACACTCGCCGCGAGTTAGCAGTCGGGATGTTGCACCAAGCCTCACAAGGACTGTATCGTTCCTTGGACGGTGGCGGTCGCGAGGCCCTGGGCGATGCTGAACTCTTGCAGATAGAGGCAATGCGCGAATTCGCCGTTGCTAAAGAGCAATTTCAGGCCGAAGTCGGGCGCTAACGCACGTTGAGAGGCTGCTCGCCGGACTTTCGATAACCCAATTCGCGTGCGCGGCGTTCTTGCCCCGCAGGCGTTTCCAAGCGTGCTCGTTCTTCGGCGAGGTCGGCGTACTTTTGCTCAGCTTGCTGGCGTCTGGCCTCCGCATCGGCGGCGCTTTGACGCTGGCCGCTGAGCGCCGTCCAATCGTCGCGTGTGGCATATGCCGCCACCCCGACCGCGATTACGACGATCGAGAGGGTGGCAAGCTTTCTGTTTCTCTTCCTTAATTTTCTATCCATCAGCGTCGACCTTTAACAGTGTAACGAAATTTGTCGTGCCGGGTTTCCCAACCGGCAGCCCTGCGGTAACGACGACCATGTCCCCCACTTTGACCTCTCCTTTCATTATAGCCGTCGCGAAACCGCCGTCGATCATGTCTTCCGTTGCGCCGAATGGAGGGGTTAGAAGCGGGCGGACGCCCCAGAAAAGGGCGGCTTGGCGTGCTGTTTCTATGACAGGTGTAGCGCAAAGAATACGGGTTTTCGGTCGATACTTCGCGACCATGCGGGCAGTAAACCCGCTGCTAGAAAAGCAGATGATCGCGCGCACTTTGATATTTGATGCGATATCGACCGCGGAGCGTGCGACGGCTTCGGTCGCTTGGAGAATCTTGTCGCCTTTCGGCTCTATGATCGATCTCAAATAGACGGTGCTTTTTTCCGTTTTTTGTGCGATACGGTCCATGTATTCGACCGCCAAGATCGGGTGCCTCCCGTAGGCCGTCTCGCCACTGAGCATGATTGCATCGGTGCCGTCGAAAATCGCATTCGCGATGTCGGTCGCCTCAGCGCGCGTTGGCCGCGGGTTGGTGACCATGCTTTCCATCATCTGCGTAGCCGTGATCACGGGCTTGCCGGCGGTGCGGCACAAGGTGATAATCATCTTTTGAACAAGGGGCACGTCTTCGATCGCCATTTGCAAGCCCATGTCGCCGCGCGCGACCATGATGCCGTCGGCAGCGGCAACGATGCCGACGATATCGCGAACGGCTTCGCGCATCTCGATCTTTGCGATAACCTTCAGGTGCTTGTTAGCTGCACGCGCGCGCCTGACGGCTTCGGTTACGTCGGCAACACTGCGGACGTAACTGACGGCGATGTAGTCTGCGCCGAGATCGGCTGCGGCCTGAAGGTCTTCAAGGTCTTTCGGCAAGAGCGGGGGCGAATCGAAGGAAACTCCAGCAACGGTGACGCCTTGGCGAGAGCGGATCTCGCCAC
>JBDSVQ010000139.1:0-7161 GCA_039927135.1 Fimbriimonadales bacterium
GAAGGCGATGTCATCGTCGTCTGGTTCAACGTCATGGGAATCCCGTGCATGGGCCTCAACGGCGGGCCGGAGTTCAAGCACAACGAGGCGTTCTCGTTCCAAGTGACGACCGGCGACCAAGAGGAAACCGACCGTTACTGGAACGCAATCGTCGGCAACGGCGGGGAAGAGAGCATGTGCGGCTGGTGCATGGATAAATGGGGCGTCTCTTGGCAAATCACACCCGCAATTCTGAACGAGGCCCTCTCCGACCCCGACCGCGCCTCCGCGAAACGCGCCTTCGAGGCGATGATGGATATGCAGAAAATCGATATCGCCACCATCGAAGCCGCCCGCCGCGGATGAAGTATGGCTCCCTTAAAACAACAAGGCGCCCCCGGCTAAGAAGCCGAGGGCGCATTACCAATCCAGTTACAAGCGGCTAACTAGAAGTAACCTTGCGCCGCCTAAGCAGCAGAAGCGATCCGAGCCCCAGGCCGACCGCGACGATCGAAGCCGGCTCGGGAACCACGCAAACGATCTGTCCCCGTATCTCGCCGGTCGGAAACTCAGTCGTATGAACGTTGACGTAAGCGTTGCCAGCAACCATAACCGCAAGCTTTTGCTGGGCGGTCAAATTGCCGTCTCCTTGAAGTGTCCCCGTGAAGAAAAAGTTCGAGGTGCCAACGCCTTGGTTCGCTTCCTTGAGGTTCGCAAGGATATCGAAGATAACCGGACCATTCTGGCCCACCGGCGCGTGGTGAATATGCATACCGGTTACCTCGTTCACGTCGATTCCCGTGATCGAAATGGACCCCGTAACCCGCATATTAAAGAACTCATTGATGGTGAAGGCGCCACTGCCATAGGCGATTGAGCCGGTGGGTGGAACACTTTGATTGCCGTCAAGCAACGGCACTGAGAAACCCCAAATTTCTTGGGCTTGGGATGAGGCTGCGATTAGGGTAAGGCAGCCGAAAAAGAATAGCTTCTTCATAATAGATCAACTCTCCTCTGAGTAAGTAAGATAAAGCGAGGCTACTAGCCCCTCTCACTTCGTTTTACTCCGAGGTGTAGCACTTTATCGCGAGATTATCCACCGTCATTAAAAAGACGTACGTCCTTTTAATGTTCCACGCATGCGAAATCAACCTCGCCGGTGAAACTCACCAGATCGCAGTCCAAAATGTTCTGGTAATCCCCGCAGGAGCCCGACACGACGTTGAAAGCGCGCGAACCGTCCCCAAATGCTCCTAACCGTGTCGCTCCGAACGCTTTTGAGAAGGGCAGATGGGCCCGTGGGAAGGCAGAAACCTCTCACTGTTCATTAACCATCAAAAATCGGTCAAAAACCAGGTACTCCGCTCTCGTAAACCCCACGCTTACACGACGGGCACTACAGATGAGGAACGCTGTGCCCCTTGGGCTAAAATCCAAGGCGCATGGAAGAAGCGCGAACGGCAGGCAATGAGACGGGGATCGTCGAGAAAACTTTAAACACGATACGGGGTCTGAGCATGGACGCCGTTCAAGCCGCAAAGAGCGGCCACCCGGGCCTCCCCATGGGCGCGGCGGCGATGGGCTACGCGCTGTTCGCCAAGCACCTGCGCTTCGACCCGCAGGCGCCCAAATGGCACAACCGCGACCGATTCATCCTAAGCGCCGGCCACGGCAGCATGCTGCTCTACAGCCTTTTACACCTGACGGGGTACGACCTTTCGTTGGAAGACCTCAAAAACTTCCGCCAGTGGGAGAGCAAGACTCCGGGCCACCCGGAGAACTTCATGACGCCGGGCGTCGAGATGGCCACCGGCCCTCTTGGCCAAGGCTTCGCCACCGGAGTCGGCATGGCCATCGCCGAGGAACGGGCGAGGGCTCTCTATCCGCAGCACTTCGACCACTGGACGTACGCAATCGTCAGCGACGGCGACCTAATGGAGGGCCTCAGCCACGAGGCCGCGTCCCTCGCCGGCCACCTGCGGCTGGGGCGGATGATTTATCTATATGACTCGAACCGAATCACGATAGACGGCAGCACCGACCTGTCGTTCTCGGAAGACGTTCGAAAACGCTTCGAAGCCTACGGCTGGCGCACCGAAGAGTGCGACGGCATGTCAGTGGGCGACGTCGACCAAAAAATTGCGGTCGCCAAAGCCGACGACAGGCCGAGCCTGATCGTCTGCCGAACTACCATTGGCTACGGCAGCCCCAACAAAGCGGACTCCTCCGCCTCCCACGGCTCTCCCCTCGGCGAGGACGAGGTCGTTCTCGCAAAGCGCGAGCTTGGGATCCCAGTTGAGCCGCTGTACCTTGTGCCTGACGAAGTCCGGGAACACATGCTCGAAATCGGCGCTCGCTCTCGCCAAGAGCGCGAAAGCTCGGAGGCTGCGTATGCCGGAAGCGCCGCTGAGAAAGCGTTGACCGCTCAACCAACCTGGGACGCAATGCCTGCGTTCGAAAAGCCCGAAGCCACACGGGCAAGCAGCGGCAAGGTGATCAATACAATCGCCCCCGCGATGCCTGGCCTGGTCGGCGGCAGCGCTGATTTGACCGAATCGAACCAGACGGAGATCACAGGCTCCGAGCCCTTCTCGGTAGTCGACCGCGACGGCCGAAACATCCACTTCGGCGTGCGCGAGCACGCCATGGCTGCCGCGCTGAATGGCATCACGCTGCACGGCACCGGCCGTGCGTTCGGCGGCACGTTTCTGATTTTCAGCGACTACATGAAGCCGGCGATAAGGCTCTCCGCGTTGATGCGCATCGGCACGGTTTTCGTTTTCACTCACGACAGCATCGGCCTCGGCGAGGACGGCCCCACGCACCAGCCGATCGAGCAGTTGGCGGGGCTTCGGGCGATCCCGAACTTGCACGTTTACCGCCCGGCTGACGGGAACGAAACGGTGTGCGCCTGGAAGGCAGCGCTTCAACGAATCGACGGTCCGACGGCCTTGGTGCTGACCCGGCAATCAGTAACCCAATTCTCGTCCAACGATGACTCAGCGCTGAAAGGCGCTTACGTCGCAATGGACGCCGATGACCCGAAGGTCGTGCTGATCGGCACCGGGTCCGAAGTGGAGATTTGTATGGATGCCGCTCGTCTGCTCGCGAGTGACGGCGTCGCCGCTCGAGTCGTCAGCATGCCGTGTTGGGAAGCATTCGCTGAACAGCCTCATGAGTACCGCGACTCGGTACTTCCGCCAGGGGTTCCGCGCATCTCGATCGAGGCCGCCGCGACGCTCGGTTGGGAGCGGTGGATCGGCGACGGTCGCGCCATTGGGCTGGACCATTTCGGCGCCAGCGCGCCGTACAAAGAGATTTACGAGCACTTCGGGCTGACTGCTTCGCGAGTCTGTACCGAAGCGAAGGCGCTGCTGTAGGATAGACTTTAGCCCTTGGCGGTTAACTCGCAGTACGACGTCACCCGCTTGCTCAACGCATGCAAACGCGGCGACCAGCAGGCTTGGTCTCGCCTTGTGGAGCAGTTCAGCAACCTGGTCTACTCCGTTCCTACTAGGATGAAGTTGAACTCGGACGACTGTGCTGATGTGTTTCAGGCAACCTTTCTCGCGCTTTCGAAAAGCCTGGACCGCATCGAGCACGCCGTCGCGCTACCAAAATGGCTCGCGGTGACGGCTTCGCGGGAAGCTCTCAGGCTGCTCCGGGCGAATGCGAGAAGCGGTGGCGAATCTTCGTTCGACGAGTTAGATTTGGACACCCTAATCGCGAACGATGACGAATCGGTGGAAGATTCGACGGCGAGAGCGATGGACGTGGAGGCGATCCGAAAAGGACTCGGGCACTTGCCAAAGAACTGCCGTGATTTGTTGGAGTTAATGTTTCGCGACGAGGAGCCCTCATACCAAGAGATTTCCGACAAGCTAGGAATTCCGGTCGGCGCGATTGGTCCTACTCGTTCCCGCTGCCTTCAGAAGCTGCGCAGAATCTTGGCTCAGCGAGGCTTTTTCGACGAACAAATGTATTCTGAGCAATCCGAGGAGGCTCCTAAACACAAATGAAGTGCTCAGAGTTCATTGAAGGCATCAGTGAATTGGCATTCGGCAAGAATGCCCCGGGCGCTTCCTCGCACGTGGCGGTATGTACGGATTGCGCCGCACTGTTGCTTGATCTTAAACGAATGGCTGCTGGCTTCGCACTAGGCAACACCGATGCTCCGGCGATTGCCGTCAAACGGGCGGCCAGCATTCCTTTGCCGAATAAGATTCCGAGACTCGGTCTCGTGCGAAGGAGTCTCGCTGCAGCAGGCGCAAGGCGGAGTGCTGCTGAAACGTTCCAGTGCGTTTTCGAGGGAGGGGGCCTGCAAGTGAGGACGATGTACACGAAGTCCGGTAAGAAGTGGGAAGTTATGGCGACGGTGGCGCCCCCGGTCGATGCGATCGAAGTCGGCGGTAAGCTCGTGAAGCCCGTCGACGGCAAATTCGAGTTCGAAGCAAAGAGCCTGGATGCAACCGACTTTAGGATAACCGTAGCAGGCAAGCCAGTCGCCGTACCACCGGGCTCCGACAAATTGAGCGATGACTGAAAGCAGCGCCATTAATGCACCCAGCACCGCGAAAGCCCGGGAGATTTTGCGGCGCAGCGGACCGCTTGCAGGCACAAACCGATCGTTCTTTGAAAGGGTGGTCGAGCTAGCAGGCTCGGACCCTGCCGCAGCTCGCAAGTTGGCTGCACGATGGGGCGCGTTTTTCGAGTTGGGCGACGATCCCGCATATGCAGTCAGAGCCAGGGCCGTTGGAGAGCGGATCGCCGGTAAGTGGCAGACGGCGGGCGAATCGTTTGTGGAATCTGGCGCGCTAGCGAAAGCTTCTCGTGATAGAGCTGTGTTCTCAATTGGGGCGGTCGATTCTTTCGCTAGATCCGGTGACGTTGCTCGGGCCGTCGCAATTGGCCGGAGGATCGTAACGAGCCTTAATACGGTGGGCGATCGAGAGCAGGCTGGCCGGGTTCACCTAAACATGGGCAATGCGCTTCTGTTTGTAGACGATTACAAGCGGGCAGCCGAGCATTATGCGAAGGCGGCTGAATTGTTACGTGATTCCGAATTTAAACGAGATTGGGCGGCGGCCGAACTCGGCGTTTCCGGGTCGGAGCTTTTCGGCGGCTCGGTAACCAAGGCGGCGCAGCATGCCCGAGCCGCATCGCAGCTATTTGAAGAATTGGGTGACAGTCATTTCGCCGACTTGGCAAAACTCAACCTCGCCCATTGCTTTACGCTGCACGGCAAAGGCGATGAGGCAGTTGCGCTTCTGTTGGAATTGGGTCCGAGGATTGCGGGCTCACCCAGCGACAGCGCACGAAAGGAAGAGTTCTTGGGCGATGCTTATTTGCGGCTAAACCTCTACGAGGAAGCGCTGGACGCTTATTCGGAAGCGATGCGACGGTCGTCGTTACGACATTTGCCGATTAACCTGGCCAACACGCATTACGGAAAGGGCCAAGCTCACGTCGCGTTGGGCGACCCGGCAGCTGCCAAACGTCACCTTTCAAAAGCGGCCGAAATGTATTTAGCGCTAGGGAATTATGTCTGGGCAGGAGCTGCAATGTCGGCGGTTTCCGAGTTAGAGCGAAGTGAATTATCGAGGCGCAAGTCCGAGGAAGCGATCGCTTTATTGCGCAGAGCAAAATCCACATTTCATCTTGCGCAAGCGTTGATTCGGCATTCGGAGCGATTCGGATCAGCCGAGGGCCTTGCCGACGCAGAAAAGATAATCGAAGTTCGCGGTTATCCATTTCTTTCTTGGAGAATCGATGCGGCGAGGGCGAGGAATGCAAAGGGTGTTGATCGGCTAGGGCACTTGCGCAGGATGTTCGAGAGCATGATGACCGAGAGGCTTTTAACGCGATCAACGGCGTCTCGCGCGGCTTTCTTGCGAGACAAGTCGAATGCGCTTTCGGATTATTTATCTGAGTTGTTGACGAGCGATCCCCCTAATGTAGACGAAGCGCTCGATGTTGTAACGCGATCACGTTCGATTGCACTGATAGATGAAATGTTGACGGCAAACCCGGAAGGTTTTAGTCCAGAATATCTCGCCGTTCTCGATGAATTACGAACGCTGATTGCGGAAGAGTCAGCTGAGGACTCGGGAGGGGCGCGCCGCGGTGCTTCAGGAACGCAGAGGCTGAACCATTTGTGCCGAGCCGTATTAGAGCGAGACTTTTCGCCGAAACATTACACCGACTCCAAACGCGAAATTGCATCGGTTGCGGATACGGCGGTTTTCCTTGATGCCCGCGACAGTGTTCATTCTTTGTTCAAGGGCCAATCTATTCGTCTGGGCGTTACGGGAAGAGAATTGCATGAAATTGTCCGGCGTGCCGAGTTCGAGTTGTTATCTCCGATGGTGGGAATCCAAGACACCAAAGGTGTTGCACTTGAAATGGATGCGATTCGCAAGCTCGTCATTGAGCCATTACTCGCGATCGGGAGACCTGCCCGCATTGCTCCCGACGGTGCCCTTTGGGGGCTGCCGTGGAGCGTCCTCTTAGAGGAGGAGCCGGTGGTGCTTGCCAACCCTGCGTTCCCCGCGTGGACATTGAACAAGCCAATCGGTCGTGTTGTAGTGTGGGCGAACGATCCTGGGGATTTGCCGCATGTGGAAGCGGAGGCGCAGGCGGTACGCGATTACTTTCCGAATGCCGAAATCTGCCGGACTAGAGAGGCAGCTCTTGCCTCGTTGGACGACGATATCGACCTATTACACGTCGCATCGCATGCAACGGTTCGCTTTGAGAACCCGCTTTACTCGTCCATCGAACTCTCCGATGGGCCGCTCCTCGGCATTGAGGTAGCCCGCTCGGGCGGATCCGCCCGATTGGTAACTTTGAGCGCATGTGACACGGGTCGCGTTTCATTGCGGCTCAAGACGGAACCCGATGGGCTTGTTCGTGCGTTCTTAGCTCTTGGCGCCGACGCAGTGGTGGCTAGCCTGTGGCCCTTCGACGACGAAGGAGCGTGGCGCATGATGAAAGCGTATTATCAATCGGTGTCCGAAGGAGCCGATGTCAGGGACGCTTTGAGCGGAGCTAGAACAGCCGTTCGAGCTTGGCGCGAACATCCTTACTATTGGGCGTCACTATCGTTATTCGGCGGCTGCGGCCGCAAGTGCAGAAAATGAAAAACTTAGTTATTCTCGCTTTGATCGGGGCGAACGGCATTGC
>JBDSVQ010000140.1:0-3742 GCA_039927135.1 Fimbriimonadales bacterium
CTGGGGCCATGTCCACGAGCCCGCGACAAACCCACCGCGGCCCGGCGCCATCGACATGTACATCAATGACATCGACGTTCGTCGCTGCCCGCTGATGCCGCGGCATTGGCAGATGGCATACGCAACGAGTTGGTTCAACGAACAGTACGGCTCTGCCTACTATTCGGTAAACCCAGGGGCGAACGACAACGAGTGGGGTCCGATGGCGATGAGAGTCCGATTTGGCCCCGATGGCAGCTTCGACTGCGTCGGCGCGATGGGTTCGCAAATCGAAGACGCTGCGCGCACGCTATTGGGTTGGGAGCACCTATCGAGGACAAACGTCTGTAACTTCTTACAGTCGGCCAATTGGTACGAGAGCCCCCCGACCGACCAGAACCTGACGGACCACTTCCACTTCCTCCATAGGAAGGCGGCGGTGACCATTTGGGTCGACGGCCACGCCAAGCGGCAAGCCTATGGAGGCTTGAAGCGGTGGATGTTCTCTTGCCAAAAGAGCATCTACCCCGGCTACTATTAGGAAACGCCCAGACGCTGAAAGGCGTCTGCACAGTTACATGAAAATACAAAAGTCACTGTTCGTGATGGCCGTGGCGCTGGGAGTTGTCGCTATGGCGACCGCACAGACCGAAAAGCAAGAGATACCGTCGATTATCGTAACGGGCAATGGAGTCGTGCGTGCCGATCCTGATGTCGCGTACGTTCGCCTCGGCGTTACAAGTCGTGGCAAGACGGCACGGGAAGCACAGGCTCAAACCAACGCGGCGATAGCTAAGTTCTATGATGCCCTTGCCGCGCTCCGAATCGAGCGCAAGGACATTCAAACTTCGCAGCTCACGCTGAATCCGTACTACGAAAACCAACCCAACCAGATGCCGCGCATCGCCGGATACGAGGCGAGCAACGTGCTGACTGTTCGGTTGACCGACTTCGCCAAGATCGGCCCTGTGATCGACGCAGGCGTAGACTCGGGCGTGAACAATATGCAAGGCGTCTCATTCGGCCTTGTGGACGACACTCGCGTGCGTCTGGAAGCACTAAGGAGCGCCGCCAGCGAAGCAAAGGCCAAGGCCGAAGCGATCGCGCGGGCTCTCGGCGTTCAACTCGGTGACGTGTTGATGGTCAACGAAGGCGGTGGCTATTCGCCGCCGATGCCGATGTATGACCGCGGCATGGTCGCCGAAATGAAATCCGAGGGTGCCATGGTATCCCCCGGTCAGATGGACGTGAACGCAAACGTCACGATCCGTTTCGCGATTCGCAAGTAGGCAGAAAAGCGCTCACGACGGGGTGCCCGGAGACCGGCCCCCAAGTGAGCCGAGGGGCGTTTCCGGTAGAATCTCGCCAGATCTAGAATGCCCCTCGCGGAAGCTACGTTTTCATTCGGAACCCTGGGAACCATCGGGGTTCTCATACTTTTAGAAGGCCTCCTCTCAGCAGACAACGCTCTGGTTATTGCACTTCTGGTAAAGCACTTACCGCCGAAGGAGCGCCGACGCGCACTGCTCGTGGGCCTTGTCGGCTCCTTCACTTTTCGATTCGCCGCGATATTGCTCGCAAGCAAACTGATCGAGTTTTGGTACTTGCAGGCTGCCGGTGCGGCGTACCTTACGTTTTTGCCCCTAAAGCACTTTATTCTTTACCGAAAGGAGAAGTCAGGCGAAGCAACTAACCAAAAGCCGCGCAAGCAGCCCGGCTTCTGGCAAACGGTGGCGATGGTCGAATTCACCGACCTTATCTTTGCGATCGACAGCATTTTGGTCGCCGTAACGCTAAGCAAGGAGACGTGGGTCATTTGGGTTGGCGGCATAAGCGGGGTGGTGCTATTGCGTTTTGCTGCGTTCCTTCTCGTTCGCGTGATGGACAAGATGCCCGGCCTCGAGCACATGGCCTATGTGCTAGTCGCTTGGGTTGCCGTAAAGCTTTCTTTCATGGCCGTTCACTCGTTCTCGATTGCCATGGACTGGCCGAACGAGTTCGGCGAAATGAACAAGACCGTGTTCTGGATCGGCATGGGCGTGATCCTGGCTGCAGGAATCTACTTCGCTAAGCGCGGCTCAAAAACGGACTCGGAGCTTTCTGAGTCGGTTGAGCTCCTTGTGGAAACCACGGACGGTGAGGAAGATAACGTCGCCCCTGTACCGTGAACCGTTTCGAACTCCGCCCCCGTCTTTGAACCTCGAACCCCTATGAAGAAGCTCGGAATTGGAATCATCGGCAGCGGCGGAATCGCGCAGAGCTGCCATATGCCCGGATACGCCTCGATCCCCGATAAATGTGAGATCCTGGCTGTGTGCGACGCGAACCCCGAAGTGGCTAAGCAAGCTGCTGACAAGTTCAACGTGGACAAGGTCTTCACCGATTACAACGAACTACTGGCGATGCCCGAGATTGATGCCGTGAGCGTGGCGACACCCAACGCGTATCACAAGCAGCCGACGATCGACGCGCTGAAAGCCGGCAAGCACGTGCTATGCGAGAAGCCGATGGCGATGAACGGCGACGAATGCCGTGAAATGATCGCCGCGGAGAAAGCGAGTGGCAAGGTGCTGCAGATCGCGCTCCAGTGGCGGTTCGGCGGCGCCGTTCGGTTCATGAAAGATTTCATCGACAAGGGCCACATGGGCGATATCTACTATGCTCGCGCGATGGCTCTGCGACGGCGCGGCGTTCCTGGCTGGGGCGTTTTTATCGATAAAGAAAAGCAGGGCGGCGGGCCGCTGATCGATATCGGTGTCCACATCCTGGATCTGACTTTGCACCTGATGGGTGACCCGAAGCCCATTAGCGCGAGTGGCATGACGTATCAGAAAATGGGGCGCGACCCGAAGTATTTCAACCCGTGGGGCGAATATGACCGGGATAAATTCACGGTGGAAGATTTTGCGGTAGGTTTTATTCGGTTCGAAAACGGTGCGACAATCACGCTGGAGTCAAGCTTTATGAGCAATATCGAGCGCGAGTTTTTCGGCTGCCATTTATTCGGCACCGAAGCAGGTGCGCTGATGGATTTGTTCACCGCAAACCCGATCACGATTTACAACGAGGTCGATCAGCAGTTGTTCGACATGGTTCCGCAAAATATTCCGTCCGTTAAGTCGATGCACACCGACGAGGTGGTCGCTTTTGTCGACGCGATTTTGGAAGGCAAAGAGTCACCGGTATCCAGCCGGCACGCAATGTCGCTCAATGCGGTATTCGACGCGCTCTATAAGAGTTCCGAAACTGGCAAAGAAGAACCGGTCATCATGGACTAAGGATCCGACACGCTGAAGGGCCCGATCTCCTTGCTGAGAATCACGCTCACGTAATTCGTCGCGCCCCAATTCACCTTGCCGACTACGCGGTAGCCGCGCCGCTCATAGGTGGCGATCAGGTGCGTTGCGCCTTCGGCGGTGTCGCAGGCGATCTCCTTGGCACCGCTCTCCGCCGCCAGGCGTTCAACCTCGTCCATCAGCATCCTGCCGATGCCGTTGCCTTGAATCGAAGGCTCGACGCCGAACTGGCCGAAGCTGGCGACTTCGGGCCGGTCGTACCACTCGCTGTGCTCGGTCCTTCCGGCGTCGTAGAAGGTGACTGTGCCGACGATTACGCCGTCGAGTTCAGCGACGACGCAGGTGCCGCCTTCGCAACGAAACCTTGTGGTTTCCACGGATTGGTACGTAGCCGTGAATCGAAAGCCCATCGCCGCGAGTGGGGCGTAGGCACGGTGAAGAAGTCCGGTCAAAGCTTCGTAGTCGGC
>JBDSVQ010000141.1:0-11816 GCA_039927135.1 Fimbriimonadales bacterium
GACGCACACGCAAATCTGCAAGGAGCATGGCGTCAACCTCAACACCTTCTACATCTGGCGACGCAAGTACGCCGGACTGCAGACGCAGGACCTGCGGCAGCTGCGTGAGCTTGAAAGGGAGAACGCCGAGGAAAATTGAAATGGATGGTTGACCGTGGCCCTCTAACGTGCCGTATAGGTAGGAGCGCATCGCGTGCCAACCTTCGATCCAAGCTTGTGGTCTTTGCCTGAGGACTCGGGAGCCGACGCTCATCTGGTGATTCACCGTGTTTGGCATCAATTTCGCGTACCGGACGCCTAGATTCACGGCCAAGTGTGAGCCAGGTGAATCTAGAGAAAAGTGAGGGGAGTGGAGTCAACAATATGAATGAATGAGTACCTCGAGACAGTTTCGAACGTCTTCGGGTATGTAGTACCAATAGCATGAAGAAGACACTATTGTTGGCAAGCATCGCGGCAGGGCTGCTCGCGCTCACCGCGGCGGGGCAAGACGAAGTCACCCTCCGCCGCGAACTAAAGCCGGGCGCGAAGGAGACCTACACGGTCTTCACCAAGGTCAGCCAGACCATGACGCCCAGCGACCCGAACCAAGCAGCGATGCTCGGCGGCGAGATGAAGTTCGCTATGTCGATGACGATGGATATGGGGCTGGAATTCCAAAAGGTCGCTGAAGACAAAAAGAGCGCCGACGCTGAGATGTCCTTCACGAACATCGTCTACGACTTCGGCTCCATGGCGGGAATGATCCCCGTCGAGAACATGCCCAAAAGCATGAAAGCCAGCGGCAAGATCGACGACCGCAGCCGAATGAGCGAATTCAATATGCCCGACCTGCCCTCATCGCTCGCAGGCAGCCGCGGAATGATGGGACCGCTGATGATCGCGCTTCCCGAGAAAGCGGTCAAGGTCGGCGACGTATGGGAAATGCCTTTGCCAACCGCCGAAATGCTCGGCAGCAAAGACGCGATGATGACCGCCAAGGTCCTGGTGATAGAAGATTTCAAAGGCATCCCCGTTGTCGTGGTCGAACTGTTCGCCGCTATGCCGATCGACGCGGACCTAAGCGAGATGGCACAGGCATCCGGCGGGCCGCCGATGAAAGTCCTCGCTAAGGGCCGATTCGATATGAAGGGCAAAGCGCACATCGAGAGAGCGACCGGCAAGACGCTGATGATGGACGTCACCTTCGACACGAAAACCCACCTCACCATGCCCGAAGTGGGCATCGAGTTCGATACGAGCGGAGTTGGCACTAGCATCATCGAACTGGTGTTGCCTAAGTAGATGCTGCTGCCGCTCCCATTCCTCGCCTCGCTCGTCCTCGCTCAAGGCCACACGGTCGAGTACAAACGCGTCGCCGACCTAGTCAAATACGACTTTCGCGGTCAAATGCTCACGACCTACGCCGGCGCAATCGACGCGCCGCCCACGCGTCAGGTCGACATCAACGGTACGTTGGTTCTGAAAACCGAAGCCCGCCCCGGTGGGCGTTGGGTTGTCGTCACCAATTTCTCTGGCCTCAAAGCGACCCGTTCCGGCAAGGCGATCCCGGCCGCGGAATCGAAACTCGCCTTCAAAGGCATCTGGACGCAAACGCTCGGCGCAGGCGCCAGCTACACCGCAGATGGCAAAGCCATCCTCCCCGTAGCGGTAACCGCGCCTCTCTGGCCGATTTCCTGGATGCCGATCGCCGCCGGTAAGGGAATGACCGTCGGCGAATCTTGGGACGCAGTTTTCACCGTGCCGGCCCAGGCCTTTTTAGAGGATGACCCCGTCGGCTGGTTCCCGGTCAGCCTTAGCTTTGTTTTCAACGGCCAAGACCCCTTCGATAAGACCCTTTACGGCTTCGCCCTCAAGTCGAACCGCTCGATTGACGAGCCGGTCAAGCACCCGGAAGCCGCCGACCTGAGACTCGTTGGCAACGTTCTGGTCGACGGGCGGCTGAAGACCCGCAAGGATGACGGGCGGCTGCAATCCGCCAACGTGATCATGAGCTACGACCTGATGCTGACGAACGACGAGTACCCGTTCGGCTTCAGCAAGGCCCGCGCCTCGGTCACCGCCGTCCTCGAACGACTACAATAAGCCGATGCCCGAACCGGCCGAGCGCGCGGCGGAACTACGCCGCCAACTGGAGTACCACAACCATCGCTATTTCGTGCTCGATTCGCCTGAGATAAGCGACGCCGAGTGGGACGCCCTGCTAACCGAGCTGAAAGCAATCGAGGCCGCTCACCCCGAGCTAATCACACCCGACAGCCCAACTCAGCGCGTCGGCTCTGCTCCCAGCGAGCGCTTCACACAGCACCCGCACTTGGCGCCGATGCTCAGTCTGGATAACGCCTTCGACGAAGCCGAACTGCGCGCTTTCGACGAAAGGGTTCAAAAGGTCGCCGGCAGGGAAGTTGATTACCTCGGCGAGCCGAAGTTCGACGGCCTATCCATTTCGCTTACGTATGTCGATGGCATCCTATCGGTCGCTGCAACTCGCGGTGACGGATCGGCCGGCGAGGTGGTCACCGCCAACGTTCGCACGATCAAATCGATCCCGCTTCGGTTACGCTCAGAAGCCCCGGCCATCATCGAAGTCCGCGGCGAGATCCTCTTGCTGAAGAGCGAATTCGAGCGAATCAACCGAGAACGCGCCGCCGAGGGACAGCCCGAGTTTGCCAACCCGCGCAACGCTGCAGCAGGAACGATCCGGCAACTCGATAGCCGAATCACGGCTTCGCGAAACCTGAGGTTCTGGGCTTGGGGAATCGGCGGCGGCGAGCAGGGCTTCGAGACGCAGTCGGAAATGTACGATTGGCTGCGGGACGCAGGTTTTCCTGTTAGCCCCGACATCGAGAAAGTCACCTCCGCAAACGGCGCGTTGGCATTTATCAACGAGTGGGAAGGGAAGCGAGCCGCCCTTCCGTATGATATCGACGGCCTCGTGCTCAAAGTCGACGACCGCGATCTCCAACGAGACCTCGGCAACACAGCCCGAGGACCACGCTGGGCGATCGCCTACAAGTTCGCCGCCGAAGAAGCCCATACGCGCCTCAACGAGATTTGGTGGAGCATGGGCCGCACGGGCGTTGCGACGCCCGTAGCAGAGCTAGAGCCCGTCAAGGTCGGCGGTGTCACCGTAGCGCGAGCAACGCTGCACAACACCGACGAGATGCTCCGCAAAGACGTGCGCGAAGGCGACACGGTTGTCGTACGCCGCGCCGGTGACGTCATCCCGGAGGTAGTCGCCTTCGTGCCTTCCAAGGAGCACGACAAGCTTCCCAAGCCGCAACCCCCGACACATTGCCCCGTTTGCGAAACGCCCCTCGTTCGCAAAGAAGCGGAGTCCGCCCTTCGCTGCCCCAATCGGCTTTGCCCTGCGCAAGTCGCGCAGCGCATGATCCACTTCGTTTCTCGCCTCGCAATGGATATCGATGGCCTGGGCGAAAAGCTCGTTCTTCGGCTGCTCGACCTCGGCTATCTAACGGACCTCGCCAGCATTTTCCGCTTATCAGAGCATCGCGAACGGCTCATAGAACTTGATCGGATGGGGGAGCAAAGCGTCGCGAACTTGATCGAGGCGATCGAGAAGTCAAAATGCCGCCCCCTCAGCCGATTCATCTACGGCCTCGGAATTCGCCAGGTGGGCGAAGCCACCGCCTTTGAACTCGCCCACCGCTTTGGCAACTTCGATGCGATGCGACACGCAACCTACGAGGAGCTGGTCGCGATCCCCGATATCGGCCCGACAACTGCCGCCGGCATCGTCGAGTTTTTTCAAGACGAGGAGAACTCGAAACTCATCGACGACCTCTTCGCGGCCGGAGTGCAGCGACCCGAGATCGAGAAGTCTGCCGGAGGCGGCAAGTTTGAATCTATGACCATCGTTTTCACCGGCAAACTCGAGCGTATGGCTCGCGAGGACGCCGAGGCCATGGTTCGCGAAGGCGGCGGTTCTCCAGCCGGAAGCGTCAGCAAAGCCACCACCTTGGTGGTCGCCGGCCCTAGAGCCGGCAGCAAGCTGGCAAAGGCCGAGCAGTTAGGCGTCGAAGTCATCACCGAAGACGAGTTTTTCGAGCGCTTCGGCCCATGATCCCGGCAGACCAGCTCGATTTCGGCGCGTGCGTTTCCAGCGGCCAAGTCTTCCGCTTCCGCTTCGAAAACGGCCTATGGAGAGGCGTCGACGGCGAAAACCTGATCGAAGCCCAAGAGGTCGATGGCGGCTGGGATGTCCGCTCATCGCCCGATGCCGATGCTTGGAAACGATTCCTCCAAATCGACGTCGACCTACAAGCTGTCCACGAGGAACTCGTTCGCCGGGAGCCACGCATGGCGCCGATAATCGCGCGCCTTCCCGGCCTGCGCACGCTAAGACCCGCCTGGCCCCACGAAGTGCTTTCCTCCTTCCTCTGCACCCCAAACAACCACATGAGCCGGATCACTAAGATGGCGGGATACCTCGCGGGAAAGGGACGGGAGTTGGCGGCAGGCCACTACACCTTTCCGCCAATGGAGACGATCGCCTCGCTCGAAGAAGATGAGCTTCGAGCCAACGGATTCGGCTACCGCGGCGCTACGATTCCGAAGGTAGCAAAGGCCGTATTGGACTACGGTGACGACTGGCTCGGACGCCTAAAACAAGGTACCTACGAGGATGCCCGCTGCGCCCTCATGGGCTTGCCCGGCATCGGTCCCAAGCTCGCCGACTGCATATGTCTCTTCGGGCTCCATTTCGATGCTGCAGTACCCATTGATACGCACGTATGGAAAGTATGTGGGGATTGGTTCTTGCCCACGGAACAAGGCAAGCCGGTCACACGTCTACTTTATGAGAGTTCGAGGATGCAGTTAGCTGATAATTTCGGTAGACTTGCCGGTTGGGCTCAGCAGTACATCTTTTACGACCAATTTCTATCGTATCGTCAAACAAAATCGCAACAAACCTAGCTTTAAGGGAGCGCAGCAGCGATGCGTGCAGTATCATTAAGGTACTTGACCGAAAGGCTTGTCCCGCAGCAACCGGAGGTGTGCACGATGCACAAATCAACGAGGAAAATGTTTAGAGTTATCAGCCTTGCCAGCCTTTGCCTAACCGCAATCGCGTCCTATGCCGTCGACGAGAGCCAATACGTGGAAATGTATCGGGATTACCCGATCGGCACGTGGAAACTTGAGACCCCCCAGGGCGGCACCTGGGAGAGCCGAACCGACAACGTGTTCGCAAACGAACGCGCCGCGCGTGTCACGCTCAACCCGAACCAAGTCTTCCAGATTCGCGATAGTTGGGGCGGCCTTGACAAAACCGGCGCAACTCATCTCGAGTTCTACCTTTACGCCGACAACCAACTTTTCAACGGGTTCGATATTGACGCCGCTACCGAGTTGATGACCGGACCGAGGATATCGCTCGCGTCCGTTTCCTCACACACACCAGGGCAGTGGTCGCAGGTTCGCGTCCCGTTAAGTGCTCTCGGCTTAACGAGCGGCACGCGCTTCAAATTCTTTAGGCTTCACAATTTCACGGGCAGCGCCATGCAGTTCTACATCGACGAGATTCGCCTCGTTCGACCTGTGCAGACGTCTGCCGCTGTGACTATCAACACCGGGATCGTGGATTACACGCTACCTGGGCCGATGTGGGGCGCCGGCGGAAGTATTTTCAACCCGTATTTCGACCACGACACAACTAAGCTTAGGGTTCGTGAGGGCGGCATCAACGCGTTCACCTATCCTGGTGGGGCCGATGCCAACGCGTTCGACTGGCGAACGAATATGGAGATCCGCAACAACGTGGCGGCCCTACTCACCGTTAACGGCTACCTCAAGATGTCTGACCAGCTCAACGCCGAGAAGATCATCGCCGTGAACTATGGTTCGGGTACGCCACAGGACGCCCGAGATTGGGTCGAGTACGCGAACATAACCCGCTCAAGCAACGTGAAGCACTGGGTGATCGGTAACGAGAACTACGGTGTCTGGTCGTATGACACTCACCCATTTCGGCACGATGCGATCTCTTACGCAGAGTTTGCCATTCAGGCAATCCAGATGATGAAGGCGGTCGACCCGACTATCAAAGTTGGCATCAACGGCCTCCACAGTGAGAGCGCCTACCCGCAGCGCATTTCCGTTCCGAACCCGCGCACGGGCCAAATGGTCAATGGTTGGACGCCGGTTGTTATGCACCTGATGAAGCAGGCCAACGTCGTCCCCGATTGGATTGACGTCCATTACTATCCTCAAGGTCCACTCGCTGAGAGTGATCCAAACCTAATTCAGTCTTCAGAGTACTGGGATCGAGTCATGCCTCCGATGCAGCAAATGATCACCGACTACTTCGGCACGCAGGGCGCCAACATGAAGATGTACGTCACTGAAAACAACGGCGTTTTCTTCAACCCCGGCCGCCAATCGGTCAGCGTCATCAACGCCCTGTACCTCATGAAGTCTTGGGTTGAAGCGGTCAAGTACAAGGCAGGCGCCTTTGTTTGGTGGAGGCTCCATCAGCACGTGCAAACAGTAGGCAACCTCTCAACGTTGCTCTATGGCTGGAGAAACTATGGTGACTATGGCGTTCTGGCGCGAAATTATCCCCCTGGAATCTCGCCGCCCGTCAACGAGCCCTATCCGTCGTTCTACGCGTTCAAGTTGATGAAGATCTTTGCTCGGCCAGGGTTCGAGATGATCCGAACAACGTCCAATAACAAGCAGATTACGGTAGCAGCCGCTCGCAATCCCGCCACCGGGCGACTTAATTTGCTCATTTGCAACAACTCGAAGGAGACGATAGTGACGGCGCGGGTGACAACTCTTGGCTACCCACGTACCGAGTCTCCGACGGTGTTCACTTGGGGTGCCACTGAAGACATCGCGATGGCAGACGTTCGCGTTTACCGAGTACCGATTGCGTTCTCGGGCCGCGACCTCGACCTGCACCTCGCACCCTATTCCATGAGCGTCGTCGAGCTTTAAGCTCGCAATACGCAAAGCCGCCCGAACGGAGTTCGGGCGGCTTTTTTCATCGGTATACTTCGGGTTCATGAGGCTCATGTTCGGCCTGATAATCGTTGCTGCAGCGGTATGGTTGCTCGGTACTCCGTGGAGCCTTCCGGCAAATGCGCGCCAGCCTCCCCCAAAGGCTTCATTCGTCGCTAACCTCGCGAACCAGCACATAAAGGAAAGCAGCGGCGTCGCCGCAAGTGGCATTAAAAAAGGCATTTACTGGACGCACAACGATTCAGGAGCCAAAGCGGAGTTGTTTGCTTTCGATGCAGCAGGCAAAGACCTCGCAACGTTTACACTAACGGGCATCAACGCCCGAGATTGGGAGGACATTGCCTGCGCTAGGGTGGACGGAAAGTCCTATCTGTACGTTGGTGATATCGGCGACAATCTTGAAGATCAAAGGCAAGTGCGCATTTATCGAATACCGGAGCCTGCAATTGACGACGTAAAAGCAGTTTCTAACTTCGATACGTACAACGTAAAATATCCGGACGGACCGCACAACGCAGAAGCGTTGATGGTTGCGCCGGATGGCGACATATACATTGTCACAAAGAACGATTTCGGCGACTCCGGCCTTTATCTGCTGAGTAAGCCGGATAAGAGTGGAACATATACGCTTGAAAAATCGGCGCAATTAAAAATTGAAGGTGGCAATGTCTACAGCCATCGCGTAACCGGTGGGGACATTTCGCCCGATGGGAAATCGGTTGTGCTGCGCACGTATTTTTCGATCCTTCTTTTTCGCGTGAACTCGATTCCGGGCATTGCGAAAGTAAATCCGATCTCATTGCCCGTGCCATTGGAAAGGCAAGGAGAAGCGATTTGTTTCGATATTGAAAACGACCGACTCCTCACGACAACCGAAGGCGCACCCTGTCGAGTGTCATCGATCACGCTTCCTTAAAAATTGCGGGCACCCCATGCCTGCCTGCAAAGGGGCGCCCTCGGTTTGAAATCGCGCTTAGTGCGCTTCCATAACGCGTGCGAACAAGCTGCTCGCGCTGGTGCTTGGTCCGGCCGGTGCGCCTGTCGGCTTAGCCGAACCGCTAACTCCTGCGCCTGCGTCGAAGCCTTTCTTGTAGCCGTCGCTCATACCCTGTTCGTAGCCATTCTGCTGTCCGAACTTGGAACCCTTAGTATAGGCTGAACTGATCAACTCCTGCACGTAAGGATGGTTCGCAAGTTGCGTCTTGCTCATGCCGGAGCGCGATGCGTTCGCGGTTCGCCCAGATGAGGACGAGGCGACGCGTCGAACGCTGTTGCCCGAAGAAGTGGAGGACGAGCTGCTGCCAGAAGCATTGTAGGCTCGTTCACGGTCGTGTCGGTCGTCAATGGCGTCATCCAGCCGTTTGATGGCGAAAGCCGTGCCTGCACCGGCGATGATCGCGGGGACGGTCTTCTTTTTGAGACCTAGATACAGAGTCGCTGCGCCGAGGGAATACGCCGTGTTCCGGCGGCCTTCCTCGCTTGCCTTGGCGCTCGGCGGCATGGCCACTAATCCTAAGCCAAGCGCTCCTGCCGCGGCGAATGCGGCAATCTTCGTGGAGAGTTTCATAGTCGAACCTCCTTGGTTCTAACGTGATTGGTTTTGTCCCACCTGGGTAGAACAATCTTATGTGCTTTTATGACGTCTGGAATCGTTTCAGCGTTTCCTAATGCATATGCCGGACGACGTAGGCAAGAAGCCGAGAATATCGAGGCGCAAGGCGATCAAGCTTGGACTGGGCGCGGTTGCCGCGGGCGCGCTCGTGAACGGGTTTCTCCTCGAACCGAGGCGAATACGCCTCGAACGCCTACAGGTCCCTACAGAGGGCCTCGGCGCAGCCTTCGCCGGCTACAAGCTTGGAGTTCTCTCGGACTTCCACATCCCACACTTCGTAAGCGAAGACTACATCCGAAGCGCGGTGGACCTGCTTCAGGCTGAAGAGCCGGACGTCATCCTACTGCCGGGAGACTTCTGCAACAGCAAAGGCTTCTTCGGTCTGCGACGCTCCTACCCGGTCCCCGATCTCGCCCCGTATCTCAAGGACCTGCACGCCCCTGACGGCGTCTTCGGTGTCCTCGGCAACCACGATTACTGGCTGAACGCTCAAGGGGTCACAGACTCCCTGGCCCGCACTCCCGTCAAACTGTTGAGGAACGAGAGCGTCATGATCGAGAAGGGTGGCGATAAGCTCGCCATCGTTGGCACACCTGACTTGTGGGAGGACGATATCAATCTCGAAGCCTCCTTCGCAGGTATCAGCCTGGACGTGCCACGCATTCTCATGCAACACAATCCGGACCTCGCAGAGGAATTTCCCGAGGGTTACCGTGTAGACCTTCAAATCAGCGGCCACACGCACGGAGGACAAGTGCGGATACCGTTCGGCCCCGCACTCATCCTGCCTACCAAGTACGGCAACAAATACCGCGAAGGGCTCGTGCAAGGTCCCCGACACAGGGTCTACATAACTCGCGGCGTAGGCATGAGCAGCACGCTGCCCGTTCGTTTTTGTTGCCCACCTGAAGCGACTCTCATAGAGTTAGCGTAGAAGCCCGTGTAGAATTACCGGGTCCGATATGTTTTTCTTGGGGAACGTATATCCTGCGCTGCCGACATCGTCGGATCTGCTCACACGCCTTCGCGCAAACGTATTCGAGTTATCGATCGGACACGGCGCCAAGATTTTAGGCACGAGCGAGATCCGTTATGGCGTCGGCGTTGGCGTTGAATGGGGTCGACCTGGTCGAATCCTTAAATCCGGGCAATCCATCGCGATTCGTGAGGAAGCGCACTTGCAAGTGTTTCGAAGCTTCAATGAGAACGAGGGCTTCGACGGATTGGTGGCAGGCGTCGGAATCCGTCTACACCCGCTGAAGGGTGCAGTCCGAAACGGCTACGTCGAGATTGGAACGGGAGCGGCAATCACCGATGGAGTGTCCACGGACGTCAACTCACACTTTAATTTTGTCTCGTTCGTGGGCGCGGGATTCTACTTCGATTCGGCCGCAAGCGCGCATCGATTCGGCATCCGTTGGATACACGTGAGCAACGCGAACATAGAACCACCCAATATTGGGCTCAATCAATTCGAGGCCGTATTCGGATTTAGGTTCTAGCCGCCGCCGCCGCCGCCGCCACCCATGCCCGGCATGCCCATCTTTCGCATCTTGGCCATTTCTTTCTCGACCGCGGCTTTCATTGCGGGCGGAAGGTTGTCCATCGCGTAACGGCCGTTATCGCCACTTGGTGAATCCGTGCTCATGTTTTCTTGCTGCTCCACGTTGGGAGCGACGATCAATCGAAGTTCGAGAGTCGTCCGCTTGCCGAGCTTCATGGCACCAAACTGCGGCATCTGACCCGCCGCTTCCGGCACGCTCATCGCGAACTGGAACATGGCCACCATCGCGGCATCAAAGCCCATGCGGCTCATCATCCCTTCCGCAGGCGAAACAATCGGTTGCTCCGTGAGTTTCCCTGTGATCAGCCCTTGTGAAGGCAGCCCGTTGGGCATGACTTCGGTCGGTTCCGTCCGGAAATCTCCGCCACCGCTTCCGCCGAACATGGCTCCGGCCATCCGCATGAAGCTTGGCATCTCGTCCTGTGGCTTGGTTGGGTCGACAACTTGAAGTCCTGTTTCCGTGCCGAAAAGGAGAGCCTCGGCGTGCGTTCGCTGACCAGGTGTTAGCGTTCCCATTGGGATCGAGCCGGCGTTCTTGAGAACGTCTTTCTGCGACGTGGAGAGCGTTCCATACAGTCGCAGCGCGTTCCAACCGCGGCCACCCATCATCATATCGACGAAGATCGATGGCGTGAACAGCGTGAGATACGGCATCGCGACTTCAGTCTTCATCGGCGATTCGTTCGCCAACGCATAGTCAGCCAGCGCGTCCATCGATGGCGGGCCGTTCTCTCCGGCTCGCATCAATTTGAGAAGTGACATTCGATCAACGCGGAAAAACTTAGCTTCCTCAGGGTCGAACGCCCGTATGGTGAACCAATTGTCCTTCGTCTCAATGACGAGGCTGCGGTTCTCTTGGAGGCGCTCAACGAAAGCGCCAACGGTAATGCCCTTCGTCAACATCAAATCCGCCATTCCCGTGATAGAGTCGGGAAGGCCTGCGACAACATCCAGCTTAAGATCCGAGGCTACAAAGAGCAGTGAGTCCGTCGGACCGAACGACAAAGGGTCGTGCAAGTCAGGACGGCCGAGCTTGGTCATCAAGCCCTCACTAACTTTCGGGCCGCCCGCGCCAAACATTGCCGACATCGCGTTCATGTCGAAAAGCTTCATCATTTCCTGCGTCTCCGCAGAAAACTCGATCGGCTTCGTGTTGTCAACTTTCGGCTGCTGCGGTTGTTCTTCGCCGCCCATGGCCTGGCAGGCCGCTTCGATGATCTCGGCAAAACTGCTGTCCAGCCCAGCATCGATTGAAGACGAAACACTATAGAGCCGCTTACCCTGGGCATCGAAGAGAGTCAACTCTGCGGTCGCCGATCCGAACATTCCCATCATGCCGCCGCGTTTTACAACGAGCAAAACCTTTGCCGGAGGCGATGTTATGGGCGCATCTTCGCGCTGCATGAAGCCGCCGAACAACTCTTGCATTTGCTGCTCCTGCCGCTTTTCCTCAACCGTCCTGGGGTCCTCTTCTTCGTTCTCCCGCTTGTTGTTGGAGATTTCGAAGGCAACCTTGTTGTGCTCCTCAATCATCTTGGATACGAGGTCCGTTATGTTCGGGAGGCGCCGCTGCATCCGCGTGGGATTGCTTGAAAAAACGATGCGCGCATCGCCGATGCCAACCAACTGCTTCGGATCGATCCGCGACAAAAC
>JBDSVQ010000142.1:0-5549 GCA_039927135.1 Fimbriimonadales bacterium
GCCAGCGCCCGCCTTAACTCCTTGTTCTGCTTGAGATCGATGATTAAGCGGTCGACGCCGATGGCAAGCCATAGCGCGAAGCCAATGGCAACGAATTGCCAACCGCCGCGCTTATGCAGGTCGTCACCGAGTGCTCGGAGAATCAGGTAGAAGACGCCAAACGATAGGATGTGGCGCACGACGTATCTCGTCACCAACGCGGCAGTGGAGTATCGCGGCACTACCACAATGCGTGTTGTACCTCGCGGCGGATCATTTGTCGAGGTAAGGGTCGATAGAGGACTCTCCCTCCTGACAAGAGACAGGACACACCGCGGCTACTGTCTGCTCGTACAATCATCCGAAGGTGGGCGCCGCTCCGTAGCATAGTCTCTCAGGACTCGTCCAAAGGTTAGGGTCCTTTCGTAACGACAGGTCCGAAAGAACGAGGAGAGACTCAATGAGCACGTATCGAACAATCGGCATTGCCGGCATCGTTGCCATCACCGCCCTTGCACCGGCCAACGACCAAGACTTTTTCGAGCGATCCGAATTGATCGTCATCGCCCGAGTCATAGAGCCCGCTCTGTGGGATCAAAGGGTGTTCTACTACGAGGACGGATCGGTCGTGCCTGATGTGACAATTAATCGGAAATACTGGCTTTTCGGCCCCATTCCCGATAGGAGCCGCCAAGCGTTTTGGATGCCGAGCGTTCGCTTCGAACCGGTTCTGATTCTTAAGGGCAAACCGGGCGCAACCTTTCGCTACACAAATTCGCTCGGTGGAACCCCGACTATGGGGCAAGAGCCCTCGCGCACCCCGCCTGGGCTTGGCGGGATTTCGACCGAAGACCCGACAGGAAAGCTGTTCCTCTTGTGCCTTGAGAAACAGGCTCCGAGCGGCAGACTCTCGGCCGGTTTCGACCACGATGAGAAGCGGATGTATATGGATGCCCGCTTTGCGGACGAATACGTCGAGACCAGCATTCGGTCCGAATACGTTCCCGATGGCAGTTACGCCAAAGAAGGAGACACAGACAAACAACGTTGGTCATCGATCATAGTCCAGGCATGGCAAAAGGAGCCAAATCGCCCCATTACCCTCCTCCAAAGCCTTTCGTTGGATCGGTACCCATGGATCATCAAAGCCGACGGAACCAAGGCGCCGGCTGACCCCGTTTTCGCTCAGTTTGCGCAACAGAAGCTCGTGCCCCGCCTCTACTCACGCGAAGATGCGAGTTTGCTCGACAGAATTCGTGCCAATTACTGGTCTTGGTTTGTCACCACGAACACTGACAAGTTTTTTCCAGAATTCAAGCGATTGATCGAAGAACTCGACCGCACTTGGCCAAACGCCGACTCTCCGCCATCGGAGCTTTGGTACTACTTCGACGGCCTTTACGGCCCGGAGCAATTCATACAATCGCTAGTCTCCGCCCGGACGGTTTTCTTGAGGTGCAGGGCGCTCGAAAAACTAACGGTCGAACACGCAAATTTAAAGGTTGTTGTAGAACGGTTGCGAGTTGACCCATCGTTCGAAGTGCAACTTGCTTGCTGCACGTGGCTTTCGCACCTCCAACATAAAGAATATCCTCGCTATGCGGATGCTCCCCACGAAACCAGAGAACGTAAAGCGATAACAAATCTCCAGGTGATTATCGACTACTGGTCGAGCAAGTAGGTGCAAGAGACGCGCAGCGTCGAATAACTCTAGTACTGCGCCCTTAGTGACTTGATTGTCTGTTGCCATGAGGCCATTGCTTGGTCCCATGTGACGAATGATTCGTCACCGTCTTTTGATGGAAAGCCGAGTAGTCCGGCTGCCTCCAACTCTGTGCGATCGTGGGACAATCCCTCAACGCTGGCCTGCAAAGCACTCAATTCGGTAACCGGCTTGCCGCGTTCAACAACGTATTCCTGAGTCCACATCGCGGTTACGAAATTCATCGGTGAAATCTTGGGCCCAGAATCGGTTGCAAACGCCTGGGACTGTAACTTTAGTTGGTGGCCCTCTGCATTTTTCATTACGACACTCGCTGTGGCACGACTAGAATCAGCACTGACTTCGACCGTGGGTTCGGAAATCTCCTTGTAGTTAACTAATCTAGGAATAACGGAAACTTGCCAGACCTTAGCGAGCATATCTTCCGTTAAGCCCGCTGAACGAATCTGGTCTTCGAAAGAATGTTTATACAACGTGGCGCCATCACCGGAGCGCGCGGCTTGTAGAGACTTCATAGCGACATCATCTACGCCAATCGGCCAGAAAAACCACGCAATAGCGATGGCGATGCCAACCAATGCGGCGGCGCCAAATGGCAGCCGTACCTTAGGTCGTTGTTTCTTTTTTGGTAATGTTTTATACATTAGTGTTGCTCTGCTCCGAAGCGGCAGACATATTCCGAATTCAGACCTAAAAGGTGGTGTGTAAAGCGGAATTGAGTCACCCCATGGCGATCGCTTGGTCCGGCTATCAAAAAGTGAGCCTTTAGTTCGAGGAGCATGAAAGGAGTGTTTTTCATTTGGCTGTCCTAAAGCAAGGTCCGTAGGACGGGAGATTTTGACTTGGTTTCAGTGTACCGGTGAATGGCCGGCTACTCAAAAGGGGTGACACTCGCTGAAGGTACACACGCCCGCTTCGCCGATGTGGACCGCGATGGCGCGGTTCGGCGCGGCGAGGGCGGTTTCGAGAACTTGCAACTTGCGCAAGGACTCGAGCCGCGGGTTGTCGTCGATCATGCGGGCGGCGTTTGCCAAGGCGGGCAAGGTGGCGATTTCGCCACGCGCGCGTTCCAAAGCCACCTTGCCGACGCGACGCTCGAGCTCGATGCCGGCGGCTGCTTTGCGGAGTTCGCTTGACAACTGCACGTCGAGCAGGCGAGCCGCGATCACCTCAACGCCGACCTTTTCGACATCTGCGCGGATGGACTCGGCCATGCGAGTTTCGGCGACCTTGGCGTCCGCGAGGATCGCCTCGACTTGCTCCCACGGCTGGACGGTGATCCAGCGGAAAATGACGTGGACGACGACGTAGGCGAGCATCGCGGCTGTGATTGCGGTGATCGCGACGGTGCCGAGGTCGATGTTCATTGCAATGTAGTTGGTCATTTGTCGTCTCCTTAATGTTTTTTGGTCACAAATAAAGCGGCGTTTCCTTGTGCGCGACATGCCGGCGGGGCTTGTTAGGGCCGCAAAGCCGACTAGCCGTCTACTGCACAGGGAAACCGCCGCAATCCGCTTTCGCGGAACAGGTCTCGTGTGACTGACGAGTGCTGGGAGGGCACGATAATGAAAACGGCCACAAACAAAGGTAACTCGTCGATTACTTTTGCCCAAGCAGCGAGAGCTGGGACGCGCGTTTCGCGGAGGAGGTTTCGGGACTGTGGTCCGTTTCTTTGGTGGGGTGGCGATACCCTGAGATCGGACACGAGAGTTGTCGGTTGTTGGGAGGACTGGTCCGGTCTCACGGGCACCCATTCCACCTTTACGATGAAACCTAAAGACCAAGTTATCGGTCTATCTCGAGATCGGGGGTTGCAGTTGACGTCAACGAGGGCGCCCGTGGAGTCAATCTTATGGCAATCCCACCTTCATATAAAAGCGTTGTCGTCGTCGATGATGAGCCAGCCGTACTGCAATTATTGACGGAAGTAGTGCGTAAAGCGGGCTACGTTCCGCACCCCGCATCCTCGGCTGAGGAAGCGATGGAGCTTTTGGGCGAAGTCGCCTCGGAAACGTGCCTAGTGATATCCGACGTGGTTATGGGCGGCATGGACGGTCGAGAGCTAGCCCAATGGATTCGCGCCCAGCATCCCGAACTGCCGGTTTTGCTGGTGTCGGGTTACATGCCTGACCAGGAGAGCCTTTCGTTGCCACCCGGTGTCACTTTTCGCCGGAAGCCGTTGAGCATCCAAGAGATTCAGGAGCTTGTGGAAGATTCTTGCGGCATCGGCTAAGCTTGCGTTCCAACACGGGCTCTTCAGCCGTCCTGTATAATGCAACCAGGCAGTGCTGCAGCCTGCCGAGTTACCTATAAGGAGGTAATAAGCTCATGAGCATCGTAGCTTTAGCAACAGTCGCGCTCCTGCAAGTCAATGCAGGACCGGGTCTGCTCGCCAAGCACACGGCCACGCTCGGCGACGCAAAGTCGTTGACGGTGGACTTCACCGTAGAGCGGCTCCCAGCGGCGCCGGAAAATTATCGGCTCGTGTATTCCAAACCGAACCAGCTTCGGATCGAGTACCCGGGCGGAATGATAATGACCGACGGCACCACGCTTTGGGAGTACGACAAGGCCAAGAATGAATACCTGGAGGGCCCCGGCGACCTGGGATCGCTCTCTAAGAAGATCAACAGCAATGAATACTACGCCTGGGCGGCATTCTTCTTCCCCGATCAATTGAAGGGAGTGAAGGACGCCGTGGTCGGCCGCAAGATATCAATGAACGGCACACCAGTCACGATGGTGAACTTCACGATTGACGCCGGCCGGAGCCTAACGGGCACATTCTATGTGGATGAGAAGCTCGGCGTGGCCCGTGCCGCATCCGTCAAGGCATCCAGGGGCAGCGACGGTGTCGAAGTCCTCGTGAAAGCCGAGAAGATGGACATCAGCGACCAGCCGGCCGACATGTCGCTCTTCGCGTTTGCTCCGCCTGCCGGAGCAAAGAAAGTGGAGATCGCTGCCGGCGACCTTACGAAATGGTACGAAGATCTGGATGAGGCTCTCAAGGTAGCCAAAGCCACGAACCGAATGGTTTTTGTGGACTTCGGCGCCGTGTGGTGAGGGTACTGTCAGAAGTACATCCGTGAGGTGTTCCCGACAGAAGAGTTCCTAGCGAAAGCGAAGGACTTCGTATTCGTCCATATCGACGTCGACAAGCAACCGGCTGTCAAAAACCGGTTCAGCGTTGGCCCAATTCCCGATCTCCGATTCCTGACCAATGACGGCACAGAAGTGCACAAAGTGGTTGGATTCAAGGGCATGGCCCTTTTGGCGGACTTTGATGTCGCCAAAGGCAAAGCCGGCCGATAGAGGTCAGTTCCGAAAGAGCGCGCGCCGCGTGAGCGGAGCGCGCTCTTTTTGCTAAAATCGCGGCGATGCCAAATCGCTCCGCCCGTCTCGACAAGATTCCGCCTTACCTGTTCTCGGAAATGAGCCGCCTAAAGGCCGAGATGCGGGCCCAGGGAATCGATATCATCGATCTAGGCATAGGCGATCCCGATCGGCCAACGCCTTCCGCCATCATCGACGAGCTTTACGCCCAAGCGAAAAACCCGGCGACGCACACCTATGACGAATCGCCCCGCGGCTGGGAAGCGTTCCTCCAAGCCGGCGCACGTTGGTACCAACGAACCTACGGGGTCTCCGTCGACCCCGCATCCGAAATGATCGAAGTCATCGTCAGCAAAGAGGGGCTCGCGCATTTGGTTTGGGCTTATGCCGATCCTGGCGACGCCGTGATCGTCCCAGATCCCGCGTATCCCGTTTATAGGATGCACGCTGCAATGACGGGAGCTGAGATTTACGATGCGCCGCTTCTGGCGGAGAATGGCTTTCTACCGGTCCT
>JBDSVQ010000143.1:0-6420 GCA_039927135.1 Fimbriimonadales bacterium
GAAAGCGCTATTCAATACAAATTCGTTGCCCCATGGCGTTCTCTGCCAGTTGGTATAAAAACTAGTGCCCTCTACAAGAGGATGCGGAAATGTTTTTCCGAACGATTCGGGCATACCCGGTTTATCCGGAATCAGCGCGCGCTTATGAATCTCTGGCGAAAGCGCTTTCTCCCATGACTTTCCTTTATATGCGTCCGGCAGTTTTTGCGCATTTATCGCAGCTGCCCACGCCGGCAGTGATCTCTCATAAAAGTCGCTAGTCGTCCAGTTTCCGCCGGTTGTATCGAACCAGACGATATCGTCTGGGATTCGCCCTGCCATTAAGATGGCCGCGCGATCTTTGAAGGAAACTGAGGCAGTGCGCGCGAGGCCGCCCGTCACTTTCTCGATTTCATCCATAAAAGTGCTCACCTGCAAGTTTTTCGGTGAGTAGCTTGCTTGCCCCGTAAAAATATCTTTGGTGTCCGGGTCGGCAACGCAGTAAATCGTTGTCCCGGTGGCTCGGTCGTACCACTCGTTGCCGACGATCCCTGTCTTGGAGGGGTCGCTTCCCGTGCCGATAATCGCGTGCCCGGGTCCGGTCTCTGTGGGAATATGTGTGTACGCGGAGTTCACGAACTGGGCTCCGCGCTCAGCCAGCCATCGGAATCCGCCGACGCCGTCGCGTGATGTTGGCGGCAGGTACAGGTCCGAAAATCGCGTGATATAATCGCGGCGGAACTGGTCGATGCTGATGACAACGGTCAACTTCGGGGCGTCGACGAAGGACGCGGGCACGGTGACCGTTAGCGCGCAAAGTAGCGAGAGCATGCCGAGATTATACGGCGGCTTACATGTTTTGTACTTGTTCGAGGCGCGCCCTCAATGCAGAAACCTCGCCCTGCAGCGTCTCCGCTGCCTCGCGCTCGCGCTGGACGATCTCGGGCTTTGCGCGCTCCGTGAACTGAGGGTTGTTCAATCGAAGCATGCTGCCGGCGAGGTCTTTCTTGGCTTTTTCGATCGCTTTCGTGAGCCGCTCTGTCTCATTGCCCTTGTCGATGAGGCCCTCGAGAGGCAGGTGGAAGTCGATGCCTTCGGCGCTGATGGTCACGTGGTCACCTTCAGGCTTGCCGCGCTCGATTCGCTCGAACTTTGCCTGTGATTTGAGGATATCTTCGAACGCCGCCTCGCCTTCAATAAACAGCGAAGGCAAAACCTGCTTGGGGTTGATGCCGCTGTCTTGTCGCAGGCTGCGGACCACGCGGACGATTTCCATTTGCGAAGTCATCGTCGCTTCGGCGTGCTCGTCGATCCATGCGTCAGGTGGTGTCGGCCAGGCTTCGTGATCGAGGAATTGATTTTCTTTTGCGCCCGGGAGCATTCGCCCGATTTCCTCGGTGATGTGCGGCATAAACGGGTGCGCCAATTTGCAGAAAGTATCGAGAACAGTGACCACAACCGTTTGCGGCAGTTCTTTGTTGTCGCCGGACAATCGGTCCTTTGCAAGCTCGATATACCAATCGCAAAACTCGCCCCAGAAAAATTCCTGCAGCGATTTACACGCGGACATCATGTTGTAGTCGTCGATGCTTTCGCCGACTTCGCGGGCGGTTTTGGCGAGGCGGCTTAGTATCCAGCGGTCTTCGAGGGCGCCTTTGCCGGGGAGGTCGACAGGCTCGTAATCGTCGGCGATGTTCATGAGCGCGAAACGCGAGGCGTTCCAGATCTTGTTGCAGAAATTGCGCGATTCTTCGATGCGTTTTTCGCCGAAACGGATCTCTTGGTTGTGGCCGGTTTGGATGAGGAGTGCGAAGCGCATGGCGTCTGCGCCGAACTGATCGATAAATTCGATGGGGTCGACGCCGGTGCCGAGCGACTTCGACATGCGCTGGCCGGTTTCGGTGAGCACGGTTGCGTAAATGTAGACGTCGCTGAAGGGAATTCCCTTCATCTGGTCGAGGCCGTCCATGATCATTCGCGCGACCCAGAGGTAGATGATATCGCGGGCTGTGACGAGGACGTTTGTCGGATAGAATTTTTTGAGGTCTTCGGTTTGCTCGGGCCAGCCCATGGTTGCGAAAGGCCAGAGGGCGCTGCTGAACCAGGTGTCCAGGACGTCGGGGTCTTGGACGAAGCCATTCTTCTCGAGTAGCCTTACGAATTCAGGATCAGTTGTGCAAACGAAGGCGTCGTATTCACCTTCGGTTTCGGCAGTCACGGGATTTAGCGGATCTTCGATGGGATCGTGGGCCTTACCATCACTGCGACGTACCAGCCGAGCAGTGTCGTTCTCCCAGTGCCCTTCAACAAACTCGTCCCAACCCCAATACAAAAGCTCATCCGGCCAGTTCTTCTCTGTCAGATGAATGCGCTTGCTGAGTACGGGGATGCGGTGCCCCCACCATAGCTGGCGGCTTAGGCACCAATCACGAATTTCTTCCATCCAACGCAGATAAACGTCGGTGTATCGATCCGGCGTGAACTTTATCTTTCCGCTACGCACCGCCTCGATCGCGGGCGCGGCGAGCGGTTTCATACTGCAGAACCACTGCTCGCTTAATAATGGCTCGATCACTTGGCCGCTGCGGTCGCTTATTTTAAGCGGAATCTCGTAATCCTCGACCTTTTCGAGATAGCCCTCTTTCTCCAGCTCTTCGACAATTCTTTTTCGCGCTTCGAAGCGGTCCAGGCCGTGGAACGGCGTGCCCTCGGCGATCACTTTCGCGTCTTCGCCGATACACACGGGCACCTGTTTCAGGTCATTGAAATCTAGACCCATGCGTTTGCCGACCTCGAAATCGTTCGGGTCATGCGCTGGCGTGATCTTAACCGCGCCGGTGCCGAATTCCGGATCGGGATACTCATCCGCGATCAGTGGAATCTCGACGCGTAATATCGGAAGGATTAATTTCTTGCCAACCAAGCCGTCGTAGCGTTTATCCTTAGGATTAACGGCAACTGCGACGTCCGCCAGCATCGTTTCCGGGCGTGTGGTCGCGATCGTTACGTGGCCGCTTCCATCTGCGAACGGATAGTTGATATGGTACAGCTTTCCTCGCCGCACCTCGTCATTCATTTCGATGTCGCTGACGCTGGTGCGCAGGCCCGGGTCCCAGTTGATGACGCGCTTGCCGCGATAGATCAGGCCGCGTTCAAACCACTCGATGAAGACTTTGAGGACGGCGTCGTGGTAGGCGGGATCCATCGTGAAGCGCTCGCGGCTCCAATCGAACGCGAAGCCGAGGCGCTTGAATTGCCGCAGAATCGTGCCGCCGGACTCCTCTTTCCACTGCCAAACGCGCTCGATGAATTTCTCGCGGCCGAGGTCGTAGCGGGTGAGCCCCTCTTCTTTGAGCTGCATCTCGACGACTTTGTGCGTGGCGATACCGGCGTGGTCCATTCCGGGGAGGATGAGGACTTCGTAGCCCTGCATGCGCTTATATCTGCCCAGAACGTCTTGCACGGCGTAGCACAGCGCGTGGCCCATGTGCAGCGAGCCGGTGACGTTGGGCGGCGGGATCGTGATCGTGTAGGGGCCGCTTGTGCCGGGGCGCGGTTGGAACAGCCCGTTCTGCTCCCAAATCGAATACCATTTTTCTTCCACCTGCTTCGGGTCATAGCGGGTGGAAAGCGTCGAATCCGTCATTCGTTTTACACCTTCCTGTCGTGAAGTAAACGGGATTGTACCGAACGTCGAGTGGCCAAACCGCGTATGATGAAGCGGAGCCTTCTCGCAAGGCGACGATTGGCTTCGGGAGTAAATCGATGAATAATATCGGAACGCGACTCGTTTTGATGACCCTCGGTCTCATGAGCGCCAATGTTGCTTGCTCACAATGGGCATTCGAAGCTCATAGTCGAGGAGAAAGCTACTACGCTAGTACGAATTTTGGAAAGGTCGGTTGGGTGTACAGCATTACGCGCCGCCCGTGTACAACGAGCAATACGCGATGCCACCCACGTTCCACGATTTCGGGCAAGCATGGACGCTATCTGTAGGAGAGTCGACATTTAACGCGGAGAGCAACGCCGACGGCTTCCTCGGACTGGGTCACAGGTTTGTCAGAGCGGAGGCCTACGTCGAAAACGTGGCATTAGAGATTGGCGATCCAGAGGACCCGCTTTTTACACTTACGTTTGATGCAATCGACAATTCTGTGTACGCGGAGGGCAACGATCCAGAGAACTGGGTGCCGAACTATGAACACACATTGACCTACACGAACATACAGATGACTTACCTAGGAGAGCCGATATCCGTGCCTGCCAATCCTGGATACAACACAAATCTAATCGACGACCACCAAAAAGGGGGTTCCTATTTCAGAGTTACTTTGAATTCGGACTGGTCCCAGCTCTTTGGCGAAGCGGGATCGACAGCGGTGCTGATCGGCGTGGAACGTATCCCGACGCCGGCAGGGGATCTGACCGCTACTTTCGTATTCTCAAGAGCCGTGGCCCAGTTGGAACCGCGCTTGCTCCCTGAACCATCGTCCTTCTTTACGCTGGGCGGGCTAGCCTTACTGGTCGTTCTGCGCCGAGCGCGGAACCTGTAATCCCGAAAGTCATAACATCGGCCGAGTGTTGACGACTTCTGTCACGGATTGCATTGGAGTCTTATCGGGTGGAGAGCGTCGAATCCGTCATTCGTCTACACCTTCCTGTCGTGAAGTTGGTTGATTTTACCGGACGGAGGGGACGACTTTGCTTGCTGTCACGCGCCGAATGCGCAATCACCCGAACTACGGGAGGCGGAGCAGCGTTGGCAGATGGCCGGAAGCGTGCAGTGCGCCGAGGATCTCAAATAGGGGCACGGCGAGCAGCATGAAGCAGGCGTCACGGAATGTGTTGAGCACTAGGTGGGGGCGGACTTCCAAGGTCTCCGCGTCGCGTCGCGTCGTACCGAGTGAGAGCCAGCGTGGCGTTCGCTGCTTGTAGAGGTCGTATACCTCTCCGTGCTGCTCTGCGAGGAACGGTTCTTCGCCGCTCACGGCCCTGGCGAAAACCGCAAATGCGAAGACAGCAAATTCCACTCCGAGCGTTGCGCTGCCGCTTGACATACCGATCCCGAGTGCGCCCAGCACCGAGAAGACGTACAGTGGATTTCGGCTGAAACTGTAGGGCCCGCTGTCGACGATTTCGCTCTTCTTGCGGCCACCAATGTAAAGCGTGCACCACGTTCGCCCGAAGATGGCTGCAATGATGAGGCCGAGCCCAACGTATTCGATCGTCTCTTCAATAAGGCTGTTCTCCTCCGCCAAGGGGGCCACACAAACGAGCAGGGCGGCGAGCGGCAAGACGGCCAGCCAGAGGACCTTGTTTCTGCGGCGGTGAACCTGGGCGGGTGATGGAGGGGAACCTCCCATGGATGGAAATATACCAGCCGATTGGGCGGGCTCTGGGCGCAAGCCACTTTATGACGTACGCCGGCTGCTTGGGTGTAGTCGCTGGGCTTGCGGCTGTCGGAGTTGGGTGTAAGTCGCTGGAAGGGGGCGACCCTACGGTAACTGCCGGGCTTAAGATTATCGCGGTAGTGGCTGTTGCCCTGGTGGTGTATCTGCTATTACACAACGTTTCGAAAGGCAAGGGTGGTGGAGGTTGCGGCAGCCGTTGCGGAGGCGGTGGATGCGAAGGCGGATGCGGCGGAAGTTGCGGCGGAGGTTGCAGTTCGCAGGAACCAATCGCGTCCGCATAGCGTCATAACATTATCATGACGCGCAAGCTTGTTAAAACTGGAAACAGCAACGCCCTCATCGTCGATAAGACCATGAAGGAGCATTTGGGCATTACCGACGCTATCGAAGTGATTTACGAGAAGGACCGCATCGTGCTTCGTCGCCCGATGTCCGTGCGTGAGGCTGCGGAGCGTACGATTGAGAGATACGACAAGGTGTTGAAGAAGCTTGCAGAGTGAAAGTAGGCGATTCCTCACACTCGAAGAAGTCCTAATGCTCCATGAAATTGCTATTGAGCGGTATGGCGGCTCGGCGGGAGTGCGGGACATTGGACTTGTCGAAAGTGCAATTAGTTTGCCTATGCAGACCTGGGACGGCGAGTATCTCGTGGGAGGTGTTCCCGAGATGGCGGCGGCCTATTGGCACGGGCTAAGTAAGAACCATGGGTTCATCGATGGGAACAAGCGGGTGGGGTTCATGGCGACCGACGCGTTTCTACAGCTAAACGGACTCTTGCTGACTCTTACCGAGGCCGAAGCCGAAGACGTCGCGTTGCGGGTTGCGACGAGCGATTGCAGCCGCGAGGAGTTGGCCGAGATTATTCGAGCCAATTGCAAACCCTTGGACTAACCAGATCGCAGGCAATAATAGTGTTCAACGATGGCGACCGAGTTTGAGCCGCGCGTCCCGACGAGGGCGGAAGCGATTGTGTTCTACACCAAGGTGCAACTCCTTCGGCTGCAGCGCGGGTTCGTCAACACTGTCT
>JBDSVQ010000144.1:0-13478 GCA_039927135.1 Fimbriimonadales bacterium
ATAGACCCCGACTAAACCCCCCGAGATACTGCCCAGACCCGCAGCGTGTACTGCTCTAGTCGTTGTCGCGCCTGTAGCGGCCGCGAGTTGCTGATAACCTGACTCAACCCCCAGGGAGACTATCGGCGAGACGCCGATAGTACGCTAGGCTTTTGTGAACTTAGGGCACTCGCAAGTGTGAGAACGCCCGGTGCATCCGTTCGGCGAATGGATCGATTGCTTGTGCCCACACACGCACATTTGGTCGAGTTCCTTCCCCGTCGAGGCATCAAAAGGCATCACGACTACGCGAATATGCTTCAGCGGTACGTTGTCATGGTCTTCCTTTGCCGAATCGTCGAACACCCAGTCGATCTCTTCTACGATCCAGCGGCTCGTATCCCCGCAGTGGAGTTCCATCACATCGCCCTTGTGCGGGGCCCCTCCCTCCCATGCCGTTTCCTTGAGCAGCTCCGTGCCCGAATCCTTATGAACCACGATAACGATCAAATTGCTTTTGCCTCCTGCCGACTTGCCCTCGCCCGGCCATAACACCTATACTTCGCCCGTCCGAAAGAGGTTTCCTGCATGAAAAGGTACTTTCGCCACCAAACCCCGGAGGTGCTATTGCAACCTTTCCTTCGTCTTGGAGATAAAATAACTACGCCCTGAGCATATCAGGGCAAACCTAACTACCTCAGGAGGTACTAGAACAACACATGAAGAAGCTAACACTTCTCGCGGCCCTCGCGGCCATCCTCGTCGGAATCGTCGGCTGCGCCGGTGAAGAGAACACCACAGAAGACAACGCCACCCCTCCGGCCACAACGGACGGCGGCACCACGCAGTAACAACCGTAAGGGCGTAAGCCCCGATGTCGAAGCCGGCCGCATGCGGACCGGCTTCACTTATTTTTGAAACCTGCAACCTCCAAAGCGCCGGTCGCGTTAACCATCCCGTGTCCACATCGGTGCATACTTCGGATTCACAACTATGCCTGTCGCAGAACTGAACGGACTCACCGTAGCCTACGGGCCGAAGGTCGCCGTTTCGAACTTCACCTGCTCCATCCCTGAAGGCTGCGTTGGTCTACTAGGGCCGAACGGTGCCGGCAAGTCCACCCTCATCCGAGCCCTACTTGGCTTCATAGAGCCGACCGGCGGAACGGGAACGCTCCTCGGCAGAGACATCACCAACGAAGCCCTCGAAATCCGCATGGAAGTTGGCCTCATGCCCGAGATGGACTGCCACATCCCCGGCATGACCGCCGTCGAGTTCACCGCCTACGCTGGCGAACTCTCGGGAATGCCGAGATCGCAAGCTTTACGACGAGCACACGAAGTCCTCGAATATTGCGGCCTTGGCGAGGCACGCTACCGAAACCTCGAGACCTATTCGACGGGCATGAAGCAAAAAGCCAAACTAGCTCAGGCCGTCGTCCACGGGCCGAAACTGCTTTTTCTCGACGAGCCGACTAACGGCTTAGACCCAGCCGGCAGAGACGAGATGCTCGACCTAATCAAAGACATCTCCCACGGCAAAGGCGTCAACGTCGTCGTCTCCTCACACCTACTCCCCGATATCGAAAAAACCTGCGACCAAGTCATCGTCATGCACGGCGGAACGCTCCGCGCACAAGAAACCATAAAAACAATTAGAGTCGTCGGACCGATGCTCTTCGATGTCGAACTAAAACTCCCGACGCCCGCATTCGGTGACGCGATCGCTCGACGTTCCGCAACAATTATCCAATCCGTCTCCACGCGCTACCGCATTGAGTTTCCCGAAAATTTTGCTTCGCCCACTAAAGCCGTCTTTGAGGCCGCTGCCGAATCCGGCGCACAAGTCCGCGTTTTCTCACACGCCCAACGCACCCTCGAAGACGCGTTCCTGGAGGCAGTACGATGAGCCAACAAGCCCCCATCGCCGATCTCAGCTACCGAAATTACGACGGTCCAAAAACCCTCGAGACCAAACGTTGGTGGGTCATCGCCCGCAACGGGCTCCGCGTAAGTTTCAAAAAGAAAAGCCTTTGGGTATTGCTGGCCCTCGCTTCATTGCCCTATCTATTCCTGCTGTTCTTCTTGTTTATGGGAACGTTCGGCGGCGAAATGATGTCCGAGCAACTCGGCGACTTCCGTGGGCTTATGCTTGGTGCGTACAGCAGTGCTTTTTGGCCGCTGATGATTGCCTTGCTAGTCGGCGCGGGCAGCATCGCTGCCGATAATCGCGCCAATGCGCTTCAAGTTTATCTGTCGAAACCTGTTACAAAACGCGATTATCTGGTCGGCAAATGGCTCGCAATCTTTATGGTTGTTTTCGGCGCATATTTCCTGCCGATGTTTATTGTCACGTCGTATCAAGCCTTCGATACAGGCATCATCGAATTCATGAAGAGCGACGGCATTATTTTTGCCGCCATGCCGATACTTGCTGCCATCCCCGCCACCCTTCACGCGTCTCTCCTTGTTGGAATTAGCGCATGGAATAAAACGCCCTGGATTGTCGGCGTCATTTACGCCGGTCTTTATTTCTTCTCGACGATTTTCGCCAACATCCTCGCTAGTGCGATTGATACAACCGAGGTCACGGAGGCAACGCTAAGGCACCTAAGTATTGAGGGACTGATCGCCGGAATCGGACAGTTCATCCTAAACACCACCCCGCGATCGCTAACACCCGGCATGACGGTCGACACAATGCCCAGCGCCTTGCCACTGCTCTTGGTCGCGGCAAGCTTGATCGTTGTCGGAATATCGGTAGCTCGCGCCAGGATCCGCGCCGTTGAGGTCGTACACGGATGATCACGATCCAAAGAGCCTCTCGGTGGTACGGCCAAGTTATCGGCCTGAACGACGTAACGTGCGATTTCAACCCGGGCATCACGGCGCTCCTCGGCCAAAACGGCGCAGGCAAGAGCACGATGCTCAAGCTGATCACCGGCCAACTACGCCCCACAACCGGCGACCTCACCGTTTTTGGCGAAAGGCCTTTTTCGAACCCCAAAGTTTACGAGCGCATCGGCTACTGCCCTGAAACCGATAGCTTTTATGAGGACATGACCGGGCGTCAATTCGTCACGCTCATGGCAAGAATGGCAGGCGTCGCATCGAGAAATGTCGATAGCATCGTGGCCAACACTCTCGAAAAAGTGGGAATGGCAGACCGATGCGACAAGAAAATTGCGGGCTATTCAAAAGGTATGCGCCAGCGAATCAAGCTCGCACAGGCGCTGACGCACAACCCCGAAGTTCTCATCCTCGACGAACCACTAAACGGCCTCGATCCGGTTGGTCGGCGTGAATTGCAAGAAATGCTGAAGGGTCTCGCAGCAGAAGGCAAAACCATCGTCATCAGCAGCCACATTCTGCACGAGGTAGAGCAAATGACGCGGCACATCGTCCTCCTGCATAAGGGTCGACTCCTCGCGCTTGGCGATGTCGGCGAGATTCGCGGACTTATCGATAAACACCCGCACCGCGTGCACGTTGAAATGGCCGGAGCTCGAGAATTCGCGCGAAAACTCATGGTGATGCCTAGCGTCCTATCCGTCGCATTTGACAGGCAGAATCCCGATCACGTGGAGATCGAGACCGCAGCGCCGGATGACTTTTATTCCGAAGTCGCAGACATGGTTCTCACCGAGAACATTGAGTTTTCCGCGTTCACGTCGCCGGATAACAACTTGGAATCGGTATTCCGATATTTGGTGTCGAAATGAGTTTTGTAGAGCTACTCTCCTGGGCGGTTTGGGATCTTATGCGCCCGCGAAAAATCGCAACACTTGTCGTCTGTGGATTGATGGGGCCATTGTTCGGGGGCCTTGCGAAATTCGCATCGGGTTCCGCGCAAACGGCGTACGGCCTCGCGATCCCGCTCGCGGTTTATTCCTTCACACTCATTATTCTTTCGGTTGTTTTTGCAGCCGGAATTATCTCTTCGGAGATGGTCGGCAAAACCATCTCGTATTTGCTAACTCGCCCGATTCCGCGTTATAAAATCCTTCTCGCCAAATGGCTCGGAGCAACGCTCGTCGTCGCAATCGCAACGATGATTTCCGCCACGCTCACGGCTTTCGTAACGTATGGGGGTGACGTTGCATCGTCGCCGATACTCAGCGACCTCTGGCTGATCCCTGTCGGGGCCGTCGCTTACTGCAGCATCTTCACGCTGATGTCCGCGCTGAGCACCAAGCCGTGGCTCTTCGCCGTCGCTTTCGGCTTCCTCTGGGAGGCATTCGTGCCGTTCCTCCCTGGCGATCTCAAATCGCTTTCGGTCATGGCCCAGCTTCGCGCGCTCGGCTCCGATGGTTCGTTCGCATCGGTCCCATCCGGCATGGCTGAGATGCTGTCCATGCTCAACCAGAACGAGCTTTCGCCGGCATCCGCGTGGAACACACTCGCCATCCTCGTCTTTCTTTCGGTAATCGCCGCCTGCGTCGTATTCACGGTCGGCGAATACGTTCCCAAAGACGAAGCAGCCTAAGAGTCCCCATCTAGTGTTCGCCCAGCAAGCGATCTAAAACTCCAACAGACTCGGTGACTGACCCACGACAAACCCCTTAAATAAAGGTGGGAGCGCCGAAGCCGCACGACGCTCCCGTGGTCCATCCGGGAAGAAAATTGTGGCGCTCGGCAATTTCCCCTGCGAGCGATCCATCGTACTGACGGCCACTATTCACCTAAAGCCGCGACTTTTTTCCACAATCTTGCCGCGCGCCGACAAGGTATTCTCCAACGTCCTATGATTGGCATGAGGCGCAAAATTTGGGCCGTGCGATGGAGCACAGGAGCTTGGTTCTATATGCGTGATACGTATATGGCCCCAATCTGCGCGAATGGCGGCCCGGTGCGAGTGCGCGTCGGGCCGCTTTGTTTTTGAAAGGGATTTTTGAATGCAAGACGTCTTGCTCCTCAATAATAACTACGAGCCGCTAAACGTTTGTTCGGTGATGCGGGCAGTCACGCTAATGGTCAAGGGCAAGGCCGAGGTGATCCACCTCAACGGACACGTGGTTCACACAGGTCGCACCGAATTCCACGCGCCTTCGGTTTTACGGCTCCGCTATCACGTCAAGAGGCCCCTGCCCCAGCTTCGCCTGAGTCGGCACTCGGTCTTGGCGCGAGACAGTTACACGTGCCAATACTGCGGCGTCACAGGCAAAGACCTCACCATCGACCACGTCATCCCGCGCCGCCACGGTGGACGCCACACGTGGGACAACGTCGTTGCCTGCTGCAAGCGATGCAACGTGCGCAAAGCGGACAAGTTGCCGAATCAAGCGAACATGAAGCTCCAGCACGCTCCCGAGAGGCCGCGCTACGTGCCCTACATTTCGCTGACCCAGTTCATGAGGGCGCAATCGCGAGAAGAGTGGTTGATGTACCTGCCTGTATTCGAGCGCAAGTTGATGGACTAACCTTCGCAGTGCAATCCTCGGTTTTGTCGCTGTCTTTACGTGCTTGTCGTATGCGCCCGTAGCGCGGTTTGACACGGTCTGTCAAGCGAGAACTACCCCCAAATAAGGTACATTCCACGCTCCCTGGGGAGATGCCCGAGTGGCCAATGGGAGCAGACTGTAAATCTGCCGGCGGATGCCTACGTAGGTTCGAATCCTACTCTCCCCACCATCCAATCGCCTTTGTAGCTCAGTGGTAGAGCACCTCTTTGGTAAAGAGGAGGTCACGGGTCCGATTCCCGTCAAAGGCTCCAGATTTAGGCGCTTTGGGGTATAAATCAGCGCGATCCGCGGGAATAGCTCAGTGGTAGAGCATCTCGTTGCCAACGAGAATGTCGCGAGTTCGAATCTCGTTTCCCGCTCCATTTTGGTAGCCTCGGCTTACGCCGGGGCTTCTCTGCTTAACCCCTCGGCGGGTATCCTGAATCTCTTACCGAATGAGCACTCCATCCGCAATGAAAGTAGAGACCACGGAGCTGAATCCATGCACCATCGAGTTGAAGGTCGCATGCACCTCCGACCAGGTCCAATCCGCCTACGACAAGGCCTACCGCAAAGCCGCTAAACGAGTCCGAGTCCCCGGCTTCCGGCCTGGTGCCGCGCCGAAGCACGTAGCGAAGCAGTACCTGAACCTCGAAGAGGTCAAGCGTATCGCCGCTGAGGACATGATCCGGGCAGCCTACACCCAAGCGGTAAAGGACAACGACCTCAAGCCCGCCGGCCAGCCCCGCATCGAAGTCACCAAGCTCGATGAGGAAGCATCCGAGTTCGAATTCACAGCAAAGGTCCCCCTCGAACCGAAGATCGAACTCGGAGAGTACAAGGGCCTAGCGATCACCGCTCCTGAGGAAGCCGTTACCGACGAAGAGCTCGAAGAGCAGCTCGATATGATCCGCAACCGACGAGCCACTCGGAAAACGATCGACCACCGAGGAGCACAAGACGGCGACTTTGCAGTCGTCGGCATCCGAGCCGAAGGCGAAGACAAGGACCGCCGATTCATGACCGTCGTCGGTCAGACCTTCCCGCAACTCGATCAAGCGCTCTCCGGCATGAAGGCCGAGGACACCAAAGTCGTAGACCTTACGTTCCCCGAGACCTTCCAAGAGAAAGATTGGGCAGGCAAGCCTATGAAAGTCGACGTCACGCTTCGCTCGCTCAGCGCCGCCGAAGTTCCTGACCTGGACGAAGACTTCGCCAAAGAGCTCAACGCCGACAACGTCGACGACCTCAAAGAGCGCGTTCGCGTCCAACTCGCCGAAGCCAAGAAGCGCATGGTTCGCGATTACATCAACGAACAGCTGCTAGAGGAAGTCATGAAGGTCTCGACCATCGAAGTCGCCGACACACTCTGGGAAGGCGTCGCCGATCGACGACTCCAGGAAATCGCCGACGATGCCCAGAAGGAAAACAAGACGCTCAAGGACATCGCAGAGTCCAACAATATGAGCCTCGAAGAACTTGCCGTGAAGATCGGCGAGCGCGCCAAGGCGGAAGTCAAGCACGCGGTTGCCATCCGCAAAATCTTCGAAGCGGAGGAAATGAAACTGGAGCAGGCTGACATCCGTGATCAGATAGTGGAAATCGCCCAGGAGAACAACATCACGCCCGAGGAAGCCCTCCGCGCGCTGAAGCAGTCGAACAGCCTCGCCGAAATAGAGTTCCGAGCGATCTACAACAGGGTCCTCGAGTTCCTACACCAGAACGCCAACGTCTCCAAGGCCGGTGTCGCGTAATGGGCGTACCGTGGGTTATCGAGCAGACCGCCCGAGGCGAGCGCAGCTACGATCTTTTCTCGCGCCTCCTAAAGGACCGCATCATCTTTCTCGGAACACCGGTGGACGATTACTTCGCCAACCTCATCGTTGCGCAGATCCTCTACCTTGAAAAGGAAGACCCCGATAAGGACATCGAACTGTACATCAACAGCCCCGGAGGATCCGTAAGCGCAGGCCTTGCGATCTACGATGCCATGCAGCACGTCCGCTGCGATGTCGCCACCACCTGCATCGGCCAGGCAGCCAGCATGGGCGCCGTTCTACTCGCCGGAGGTGCCAAGGGTAAGCGATTCTGCCTCGAACATGCCCGAGTCATGCTCCACCAAGTTTCGGCCGGATTTCAAGGAACTGCCGCAGATATATACGTTCAGGCCGAAGAAATCTTTAGAATTAAGAAGATCATCAACGAAGTCCTCGTCCGTCACACAGGACAGGACATCGAAAAGATCGAGAAAGATACCGACCGAGACTTCTGGATGAGCGGCGAGCAAGCCAAAGCTTACGGCGTCGTCGACCAGGTCCTGAAGCCCGGTGCGGGAATCACCAGTGACTAACTAATGGAAATGCGGGATAAATGCGCGCTGTGCGGCAAAACCAAGTCGCAATGTAAGCGGCTCATCGTCGGCCTTTACGGCGGCGTCTGCCAAGACTGCGTCGACCTCTGCCTCGACATCCTCAAGCAACCGGCACACCCCGGTTCTTCGATCACGCATACCGCCACGGATTCCCTCCCTAAGCCCCGCGAGATCGTCAGCCACCTCGATGACTATGTCATCGGCCAGGACCACGCTAAGCGAGCCCTCGCCGTTGCTGTTTACAACCACTACAAGCGAATTCAGCACGAAGATTACGACGACGACGTCGAACTGCAGAAGAGCAACATCCTCCTCGTCGGCCCTACCGGCTCAGGCAAGACGCTGCTCGCGCAGACCCTCGCACGCATCCTCCACGTCCCGTTCGCTATCGCAGACGCCACCAGCCTCACCGAAGCCGGCTACGTCGGCGAGGACGTCGAGAACATCCTCCTCAAGCTTTACCAAGCCGCTGAAAGCGGCGACTACGGCAAGAATCCGGTTGAGGCAGCCCAAAGAGGCATCGTCTACGTCGATGAGATCGACAAGATCGCCCGCAAGAGCGATAACCCCAGCATTACCCGCGACGTCAGCGGCGAAGGCGTGCAGCAAGCCCTACTCAAGATCCTCGAGGGCACCGTCGCCAACGTCCCCCCTGGCGGCGGCCGCAAGCACCCGCATCAGGAATACCTGCAGATCGACACCAAGAACATCCTGTTCATCTGCGGCGGCGCGTTCGAAGGACTCGACGAGATCATCCTCCGCCGTCAGAAGCACAACGTTATGGGCTTCCGCACCCCGCCCCAATCCAACTCTGAGCGCCGAAAGGACATCCTCCGCAGCGTCCTCCCGGAAGACACGCTCAAGTACGGCCTTATTCCCGAATTCATCGGCCGCCTCCCCGTGATCGCAACCCTCGATGAGCTCGACGAGCACACCCTCGTGCGCATCCTCACCGAGCCGCGCAATTCGCTCGTCAAGCAGTTCACAAAGCTCTTCGACATGGACGGCGTCGGCCTAGAATTCGCAGAGGGCTCGCTCATCGAAATCGCCGCAGAAGCAAAGCGTCGAGGCACCGGAGCCCGCGCCCTCCGAGCCATCATCGAAAACATCATGCTGGACGCTATGTACGACGCTCCCAGCCAAGATTCAATCGAACGCGTTATCATCCCGCCAAACGTCATATCAGGGAAGGCAACACCCATCATGGTGCCAATCCCCAAGGAACGTCGGGCGAGCTAAAAGCCTAACGCCCCCATAACACTGCGGGCGTATCCTAAAAACTCAAATGTCATCAGTCGCCCGAAAGCACTTCACCCAAAACCTCGACGATCTTCGTGAAAGGGTTATGGAAATGGGCATCCTCACCGAGAGGATGGTCGCGGACGCTGTCGAGGCCGTTGCCAAGCGAGACGTCGATTTCGGCTCCGAAGTCGCTTCCCGCGACAGTGAAATCGACACGATGGAACTCGAAATCCAATCCACGTGCATCGTTCTGATCGCCCGCGAGCAGCCCGTCGCGCGGGACCTCCGCTTTATAGCCAGCGCCATGGCGATCTGCGCCGAACTCGAACGCATCGGGGACGACGCCGTCAGCATTGCCAAGAAAGCGATCACGATCGAATCAGATCTCCCCGCAGACTACATCGGAGACTTGACGGATCTTTCCCAAAAAGTTCGCGCCATGTTGCTGAACGCCCTGCGAGCGTTTGCCACCGACGACGACGCTCTTCTCGACCAAGTCATCGCAGCAGATGCCGAGGTCGACAACATCTGGAAAGCCGTCAGACGCCGGCTTAAAGAGCTGATGCGCAGTGATCCCGATCAGCTCGACGCCAGCTACAAACTCATGCAGGCCTTCCACCACCTGGAATACGTCGGCGACCATGCCGTGTCGATCGCTGAACGCCTCGAGTTCGTCCGCACGGGCAACCTCGTCCGCTTCAACCGCGCGCAACTCTAACATCCCGCGCCGCCAAATTCGTCTATCCTTACGGAATGCTGCGTTTTGCCGCCCTTATTGCCGCCGCCCTCATCATTACGGGTTGTGCCCGCTCGCCTGAAGGCGGAGGCGGCGTGTTTACGAAGCGCATCAAGGTAATCATCCGCCTCGCCGCGCCGGTGGACCCCGATTACATTTACATCGTCGCTTTCCGTGATGCTAACGATCCAACCGGAACCGCCGGTCCCGAGCCTGTAGTCGCGCCCCCATGGGGCAATGGCTTCGTGGCAGGAGCGGCAACGCACTTCGTGCGTTACGACGGCTTCATGCCGAACGGGGGCTACGGCGTATTCCGCTTCACTGACCCCAGCATGCTCACATACTTCCAGACAGGCATACCCGTCAGCTTCGTAACGCCTGGTCCCAACGACTTTCGTCTCGAGTTCGAGATCGATGCCACCCAACTCCGCCCCGACCCGCAACAAGCCCTCCAACTCAACTACCTGCAAGTCAACATCCTAACGATGGACATCGCGCCCACGGACCCCAACTACACCGGACCAAAGTTTTGGGACGCCCTCGGCGACAGTCGGCTCCCCGGCTCCCTTAACGACTTCATCACGATCGACCTAACGACCAGCCGCATATACCGAAACTCAGACTTGCAGATCGAGCCCGAAGGCGACGTCAACGACCCAGCCCTCGATATCGCGGACTGGACCATCGAAGTCCGAACTCAGTAAGGTCGCGAAAATGCTCCCAACGTATCTTTGCCGTCCCGGCGATTCCCCCTACTTCTTAGGAGAAATCACGATCCGACGCGCGGGCTCCTCGCCCTCCGAGTACGTCTCAACCTCGTCGATCTCCCGCAGCACGTTGTGAATAATCCGCCGCTCATGAGCAGGCAGAGGGTCAAGAACCGCCTCCTGCTTCCGATCAGCAACCGCAGCCGCAACTTCGCGGGCAAGCTGCTCCAACGCTTCGTTCCGCGCCGACCGGTGCCCTGCGGCATCCAGCGTAAGTCGCGTACCGTTCGGATGCTTACGCCCGAACATCGCATTCGTCAAGTACTGAAGCGAGTCGATAACCGCCTTCTCGCCCACGAAAACGTCAACATCCTTCCCCGAAAGGTCGATGTTCACGTACTTCCCGCTCGCCTCGATAAACTTCGCCGAAACAGACAAACCTGTCAGGCCCAAAACATCGTTCAAAATGCCCTCGGCGATCTTGCCATCCTCGTCGTTGGCAACCACTTCGGCTTCCTCAGACTCGCCCTCCACCTTCTCTTTGGCGGCAGGTGCCTTTCTCTCCGGCCTTGCGGCCCTTGCGGGTCGCTCAGGCTTGGCAGGCTTCTCGGGGTTCGCAGCAGGCTCCTCAACGGGCGCAGCGGCCTTGGCAGAAGCGCGCACGCGGTAATTCGTTTTGGCAAACAGCCCCTTCGCGCTCTCTTCGATCACTTCGTAATCAAGCTCGTCAACCCCCATCCCGAGCATTTCGGCGGCGGCTTTCTTGGCGTCTTCAAGGGTTCTCCCCGTGGCTTCAGTAGTTTGGTTCATGTTTCTCCTATCGCTTCTTCTTTTGCTTGCCGCCCTTAGGTTTGTGCAGCACAGGCGCCCCGGTCTTGGGCGCCGCAGAATTCCCATTTGAGCCGCCGGCGGCAGGGCCGTCCTTTGGCTGCAATCCCGCAAACAGCGGGCTCTTCTTTTGTTCGTCTTCGCTCTTCTCCACCAGCGGAGGAATCGGCTTGCGCGAGACCACGTAACTCTGTATCGTAGTTAGTATGTTCGATGTGATCCAATAAATGAGGAACGCGCTGGGGTAGGGCAGTACCGTAAGGAACAAAACCGTGAACAGCAAGCCCGTGCTGATACCGATAATCTTCGCCTGCTTCGCCGTCGACGGGTCGCTCACCGAGAGCAACGCCTGCACCACCATCGAGATGCCGTAGACGATGACAAGAATAACGTCCATCTCGCCGAGGTTCGGCGCGAATATCCTTGGATTAGATAGCGCAGACTCCGGGTTGATCCAAAGGAACGTCCCGTTCATGAAGTTGAAACGGTAGCTTCCCATGGCCATAAACACCCACAGAAACACCGGCATCGTAATCAAAAGCGGTAAGCAGCCCGCCATCGGGTTGATGCCGTACCGCGAGTACAGCTTCATCGTCCGTTGCTGCAGTTCCGGCCCCTGATACTTCGTCTGCAAATCTTTAATCATCGGCTGCAAAAGCGCCATGCGCTTGAAGCCCATGATCTGCTTAGTCATCAGCGGCCAAACCAACAGCCGCACGAATACCGCAAGAAGCACACCAGCGAACCAATAGCTGAATCCCGGCTTGCTGGTGCCACCGAGGGCTCCAACGACCGTGTCCACAAACCGAAAACCGATCGACTTACTCGCCGCCTTCTTGCCAACCTCTGCGGTCTTAGCCATCTCTTCGAACGCATGAGTCTTAATCGGCCCGTCAGGGTTCGCTTTGTAAATCTTACGAATTTCGTTGTACGAAGCAACCGCTAAGTTGAAGTCGCTCTTTTCAGCCGCAGTCTCGCGAGTCGCCTCGGCTACCTTGAGCCGAACCTCACTCGCTGCACGCTTGTCGGTGTCGTCGAGTTTCGTGGCGTAAGGCCGACCGAACTCCATGATCTTGGCGTTGTCGTTCGCCAAAACGGCGTCATCGTAGCTCTTCTGGAAGTCGGCAATGGGCTTCTTCGCAGCAGGGTCCTGCTTGCAGAAAAGATTGATCGCCAAGAACACCACCGCCGCCATCAATAGCGGCGTGATAAAGCGAGACATTGGATTTTGTTGCTGGCTCATGAATTCGGTTTAAGGTACGGGGTCATGCCCGCCGGGGTTGAAGGGATTGCATCGAAGGATGCGCTTGGCGCCCATCCAAGATCCCTTCAGCAGCCCATATTTTTGAATCGCTTGCAAAGTGTAGTTCGAGCACGAAGGCGTGAATCGGCAACTCGCCGGCATCCACTTCGTGGTCACTTGATAAAACCGGATCATCCCAACGCCAACTCGCTTGCCCAAGCCCTTCACGCTCGAGTCTCCGCCAGCATAACGCCGATCTGCTCCACAATCGCCGAGCCACGTAGCTCCACCGCTTCCGTCCCCACAACGAATACCACGTCCATCTCCGGTGGCAACGCCTCGGCCTTCTCCGCCGCTCCCAGCGCCTCTCTCCAGCGACGCTTGATAGTGTTCCGATACGCGGTGCTTCCCACCGACTTCGCTACGACCACCGCCGCCTTTCCGCTGCCCGCGGCCCACATGATCCGAACTCCGCCGCGCCTCAGACCACGCCCGGTGTCGAAAACCCGGTCGAAATCCTGCTTGGCAAACCGCCGCTCCTTGGGGATCAACGTCCCATCCTTTCGCGAACGAGAGAACGGAGTTGGGGGGTGAAGAGCAAGGGCCGGTAAGCCCCTCGGTTGCCTCGATGCCCTGCCATCCCATCACGTCGTTAATAGGTTCAAATCGCGTACCGCGAATAGCCGCTTGCGCAGCAACTACGCCGAGATCTCGTGGCGGCCCCGAGCGCGCCGACGCTTTAGCACGTTGCGGCCGTTCCGGGTCTTCATGCGCACGCGAAAGCCGTGCGTCTTGCTTCGGTGTCGATTGTTAGGCTGATAAGTTCTCTTCATCTCGCGCGCTCCGGATGGGTCAGGACGAGTGATTATACCTAAACGAACGCCCCAATCTTACGGAGAGCAACGTGGGTGCCCATGCTGCACTATTCCTTC
>JBDSVQ010000145.1:0-4103 GCA_039927135.1 Fimbriimonadales bacterium
GATCAAACAGGTGGAGGTCAGCGCGCCAATTCGCAGGTACATCGTTGATATTGTGCGGGCGACGCGCGACAGCAACCAAGTCGTTCTCGGCGCGAGCCCTCGCGGGTCTCTCTTGCTAATGCAAGCCGCCCAAGCAGGAGCGGCATACGACGGCAGGAGCTACGTGACGCCCGACGACGTAAAGCGTATGGCTTCCGCCGTGCTCAGCCACCGTGTGATTCCACGGGCGGACCTGCGCAGCCGCGGCCTAGAACCGGAGAACGTGATCGAGGAGATCATCACGACCGTGCCCGTCCCGGTCCCGGCGGGTTAGGCGTTGCGAAGTTACGCCGTCCTCACTATTTCGGTCGCAGCGATCTTCCTTTTGATCGTTGGGGCGTTCCTAAACACGTGGCCATTGTTCTATATGAGTACCGTGATGTTGGTAACGTTGGCATTGCTCAAGCTACAGGCGTGGCTTGCCGTGCGCGGTTTGAAGTTCGAACGCATTGCGCCGCAATTGGTGGTGGCAGGCGAGCGCGTGGGCATGCGGATCAAGGTTTGGTCAACCATCGACATCAAGCGACCACTGCTGCTGATTGTCGACGACCTCCCGGAAGGGCTGGATCACGATCAGGATTTGAAGCCGTTGCCGATCGCTCCAAGCTTCGATACCGCCGTCGAGACCCGTTACGAGTTGATGCCCTTGAGACGCGGCGTTTATCGATGGTCGCAGATTTTGGTGACGAGTTACGACTCGTTGGGATTGATCAGAGTTGACTCGACTTACGAAACGGATCCCTTTGAGGTTACGATCCATCCCGCGAAGATTCCCATCGGTTTCGACCTTTCGGCGTTCAGCGGATGGGGCGCCAATCAGAGCGACGATGGTAAGAATCGCGGCCATGGAATGGAACCGCGCGGCGTGCGCGAATACGCGGCGGGTGACTCAATGCGGCACGTGCATTGGCCCTCCACCGCGCGAACTGGCCGCATTCAAGTTAAAGAATTTGATACCGGCTTCAATACCGAACTCCACGCCGTGGTGCAACTCACTCAGGGCACCGAAGCGGGAGAGGCCTCGGCGACGACCCTAGAGGCAATGTGCGGCCACTTGGCGCACATCGCGGACGTTTTGCTACAACGCGGCAGCACAGTTTCACTACCTAACCTAGAAACCGAGGTTCAGCCTGCCAACTCGGCAACACAACGATTCAAAGAGGTCTGCGACGCTTTGGCGGCTGCGAAGTGCGATCGGCGTACGCGGTTCGCATCTGAAATAGACGGACTAGTTGCGAAGACCCCACCTGGATCATCAATCTTGGTCTTGTTAACGAGCGCCGAAGAGGGTGTGGCGGCATCGATTCGCAGGCTATCCGAACAGCGTAGAGTGCACGTTTTCCTTTACGACCCAACCCAATATCCACGAGAGAAAATCGTCGTGGACTTTCTTCCCTGTACCGATAAAGATTTTTTGGCATCGATGTCCTCGCAAAACGTTTCGATGACAATAGTTCCCTACCCTTATGTATCAGACCGTCGAATCGCGTAGAGCGCAAGAGGAAGCCGCAAAGATACCGCCGAGCGTCGCGGATTACATGCTGCTCGCCGGAGCTTTGGGCGTACCGCTCTATACAACTTCGCTCACAATTTTGCAACCGTTATCGGGATTGATTTACGTCATCCTCTGCTGGACCGGCGTGACATTTAGCTATCTGATCCGCAGCAACGGCTTACGCGCGTCACTCATCCAAGGAGTCGGATACATCCACCTTGTTATCGCCTTTTTAGTAATAACCAACTTGGATGTTTTGAATGACCTGATGCCGGGCGGAGGCTTTCCGTGGCAGATGGCACCCGCAACATTCATGTGCTGGTTTATTATCGGCGCCTGCTATTTCTTATGGACAGATGCGGTGATGCTATTCGTTTTGGTGCCCGGCATTGCGCTTTTTGGCGTGCAGAGCTACATCGAAACCAACGCGAACTTTGCGATCTCCATGTCCCTGTTCATGCTCAGCGTTGCGGTATTACTGACGCGGCTGCACATCCGCACGATGAAGGGTCTCGCGAAATGGGCTGGGTTTAACGACTTCGATTTATTATTCAAGGGCCCATGGAAGGCGGTAGCCGGCCCTTTTCTGGCCGTCGTCTCGGTTTTGGCGATATCTTTGGCTTCTTATTTAATCGCGCCGGGCATCGGCGAGGCGGTTCGAAAATTGGCGGGAGAGCCCGAGTTGAAATTCGAAGCGCCAGGAAGAGCCCAAACCGGTCTCGGCAACGACGCTGCAAAGCGAATCGGCAACGGCCCGCTTAGCGCTTCTGATACACCGGTCCTCAAGGTCACCGGCAGCTTAGACGCCGTTTATTTGCGAACCGAGGTCTACGGCAGCTACGTTGGCACAGGATTTCGCAGTCGATTTATCGCACAAGGCGAAGTCAAGCAGGATGTGCCGGTCAGCAACGAGTCCGACCGAATTCCCGACGGCAGAACCTATTTGTTCACGCACGATGAAGCCTTTCCTTCTGCCGGCACTTACGCGGTTACGGTCGAAAGCCTATCGCGACGTCACCCAATCGCTTATCTACCACCCGGCAGAGTGACGCGCTTCGAGTACTGGGGCGGCATTACATCGCATGGAAACGAGATCGTATATATTTCCGATCTATTCAATTCCGGTAAAAGCTATTACGCAGAAACCGATGTACCCGTGACCGACCCAAGGGCGCTTCGCGATGCGCCGCCCGCTAACCGAAGATACAACCAAAGCCGCAACACAGGCCCGTTCGCTGACAAAATCCCAGAGTCTGTGGCGCGCCTCGCTGAGGAAGCGGCGGCACGTGGAGCCACCGACTACGACGATGTGCGCGAAATCATCCGCGCCATCCAAGCGCGCGTGAAATACAATTTGCAGGCCGAAGCGCTCACGGGCCGAGAAGATCGCGTCGAAGCTTTCCTTTTCAACACGCAAGAAGGTTATTGCGACTTATTCGCGTCGTCTCTAACGGTTATGACCCGTGCAATCGGCCTGAAATCACGCCTCGTCGGCGGCTACCTGGCGCCACCCGAAGAAGCGAAAAACGGCGAACTTATCATCAGAGACCGTCACGCCCACTTGTGGACCGAAGTCTTTTTTGAAGGTATCGGATGGGTGCCTTTCGATGCAACCGAGGGCGCGGCAGAAGTGCCCGGCGGTGGCGTCGGATCGCTGCTAGACGAAGAAGAGGATGACGGCGGCGTTGGTTTTGCCGCCGCGATTGGAGGAGGCATTTTCGGAGTCTCCTTCTTGGCGCTGCTAGCGGGAGCGTTTTGGAGCCGATTGAAATCTTGGTTTGCGGGCCGGTCGCCCTCTCGGAAGATAGCACCTTATTACGCGGACTTCCTGAAAGCGATCCGCAAGGGCATCAAGCGGCCCAAAGAATTATCGGAGACGACGCGCGAATATGCCACCGCCTACGCGAACAAGACCCAAAACGGCGAAGAAGCGGAGTCTCTGGCCAAAGAACTTGACCGCGTTTTGTTTTCCTCCGCTTCCCTAACCAAACTCGAATGGGCTAACCTGAGACGGCGCATCGTGAGCCTTTCGCGAGAAGCCAAGCAGTATGCCCGAGCCAAGTAAACAACCCTCCGTCGTAGCGCTATACGGGTCAGAGCGCGTGACGATAATCGAAGAGCTAAACGCGCTGGTGGAAGCAACCGGGGCGCTAGCGGATGGCGGCTTCGATTACGCCGAGCTCGACGGCAGGACCGCAACCGCCAACGAAATTCTTGACGCAACCGCGACGGCTCCTTTCCTCGCAGAACGGCGCACGGTGGTCGTCCGTCGCGCGCACAAGTTGGACAAGGTCGCGACCACCGCATTAGCAAAAGCGCTGGCTACAGTCCCGGACACTGCGTTGCTAATTCTGGTCGTAGAGCCGGAAGATGACTTAAAGGACCTCTCCAAAGACGCCCTCGTCACGGCGGCGGCAAAGGTCGGCATGGCAATCGCTTGCGCGAGTCCGCAGGGCGCGGCGTTGGTCAAGCAACTGATGGATCGGGCGAAAAAGGGTGGGTCCGAGTTAAGCAAACCCGCCGCAGAAGAACTAGCAAACCTCGTGTCCGGAAGCCTCACACTGGCAAC
>JBDSVQ010000146.1:0-8074 GCA_039927135.1 Fimbriimonadales bacterium
GCGCAGAATCTTGCCGACTCTGGAGCCCTCTTTGGAGACCACCCGCACCTTGATGCCAGCGGGCTTGAGCGTGGATGAGACTTGCTCTAGCCAGCGCAGGCCGCTGCTATCTATCGTATCGGCTCTAGAAAGGTCTAGGATCGCGACACGCATCTTGCGCTCAGTTGCTTGGGCCGCCAGATCGGTCGCAGATGGGACTCCTTCGCCTACTTCTCCGGTTACTTCGACGATGATCGCCCTTCCGGATGCCCGAGTTGTTACGTTTCCTTTAGTAGTTGGCGCCATTGTCATTGGGCGACTACGGTGTCGCACCTGCAGTACCGAATGGACGGGATCGCAGGCCCCAAGGGTTTACCCCATTCGGGTGATTTCTTAGATTTTTGACATCGACTGCCATAATCTCCAGCATGATCACCCTCCTTGCAATGGCAATGCTCGCTCCGCAGGCGGCTTACGTGCCGACTGGCCCCATTATCGAAGTTCGAATCGAGGGGCGGGGCAAGTTCGAGATCACGACCGACACCAAGAATTCGCCCAAGACTGTAGCGCACATCAAGGAGTTGGTTGAGAAGAAGTTCTACAACCGCCAGAGGATCCATCGAGTAGAAAGTTGGGTTACGCAGTGGGGCGCGCCGGCCAGCAAGAACGCTGACCTAACGGATTCTAAAGTCCTGGGTGGCGGGAGCGGCAAGAGCATTCCGTTTGAGAAGGCCGATGTGGACTTCACTCGCGGTGTAGTCGGCATTGCCAGCTCGGGGCTTCAAGTTGGGGGTGACTCGCAGATATTCATCCTAAAGGCGGACACGTTGAGGCTGTACAGCAGCTACGCAGTGCTCGGCAAGGTCACTAAGGGCATGGACGTGGTCGATGCCATAAAGAAGGGCGACCGGATCACCAAGATGCTCATGAAGAAGCCTTAAACTGAAGGGAGCCCAACCGCAGGCCAGGCTCCAGGAGGATCTAGTTGTTGTTGTTTGAGCCGCAGTGCTCATTCTATAGTTGGGTCGCAGGTGTGCCTTCTGTGACATCTTTTATATACGTTTTGCACTCCGGCACGGAAAACGGGTTCCTGGGATCGTAGGTATCGACCTCGTATCCGCGAAGAACCTTTGTCACTTGCAACCAAGCTTGGACCCACTCCGAGTCTCGACAAGTCTCGCAACAGGCAACGTGTACGAAGTGCATTTTTTCCAAGCCCAAGATTTGGCGGCGCGTCGCCACTGTCAGGATGTCCGCAGTGACAAGGGCCGCCTTCCGGTTTGGCTGGAGCCAAACCTTCCCGGCGTTGCCGTGGCCGTAGAAGATGGCTGCGTCTGCCTCGACAAGCGCGTCGATTGCTTCGTCCACGCTCGGCGTGAAGATTGTGTGCGCTTCGTAGCCAACGTTTTCGGCGAGGCGAGCCACATAGAAGAACGGCCAGTAGAACTTGATGGCCCCGAACGCGCCTTCCGTATCTCCTCGCACGAAGAGCAGTGTGGGCTTAGGCAATTAGAACAGCCCTTGTGAGCCCCGCTTTTCGCCGAGCAGGATGTAAGCGTTGTCGGTTGCCGATCTCCCACGCGGGGTGCGCTGCAAAAACCCGCTCTGAATAAGGAACGGCTCGTAGACCTCTTCAATAGTGCCGGGATCTTCGGAGATCGAGGCGGCGAGCGTATCGAGGCCGACCGGACCGCCGCCGAACTTTCGGACGATGGCAGAGAGGATTTCGCGATCCACTCTGTCGAGGCCGAGGTTATCGATTTCGAGCCGGTCGAGCGCAAACTCGACGGCTTCGTGATCGATGTCTTCCTTGCCAAGGTGCTGTGCGAAGTCTCTCGTTCTTCTTAGCAGGCGGTTCGCGATCCGTGGGGTGCCTCGACTCCGCGAAGCCAACTCGGCGGCAGCGCCTTCGCCTAGCTTTAGCCCAAAGACTCCCGCTGAACGCCTAACAATGGACGTCAGAGACGCTACATCGTAGAACTCGAAGTCGTGAACAATGCCAAAGCGGTCACGTAACGGCCCCGTTAGCAGTCCGGCCCGAGTGGTTGCTCCGACGATCGTGAATTTAGGAAGGGTCAGGCGGATGCTGTGCGCGCCGGGACCCTTACCGATAACGATATCAAGTTGGAAATCCTCCATTGCCGGATAGAGAATCTCTTCTACGGGCCGCGAAAGCCGGTGAATCTCATCGATGAAGAGCACGGCGCCTTCCTCAATGTTGGTGAGAATGGCGGCGAGGTCGCCCTGCTTTTCGATTGCGGGACCGCTCGTTATGCGAATATCTGCGCCCATCTCATTGGCGATGATAAAACCGAGCGTCGTCTTGCCCAGCCCAGGCGGGCCCTTTAGGAGAACGTGATCCAACGACTCGCCGCGCTGCTTCGCGGCCTGGATGAACACTTTGAGGTTTTCGCAAATACGATCCTGCCCGACGAATTCATCGAGCGATTTCGGGCGCAGCGACGATTCGATCTCGGCGTCCTCGACATGGGGCGCTGCGTCCACTAACCTCTCAGGATCGTTCATCACTTGCTTGATGCGTATTTTAGAGCGACGGGGATAAGTTTTTGTGGCTCGACGTCGCCCAATTCGTCTTTAGCCTTAGTTGCCGCGCGTTCAGCGTCGTTCCGCCGAAGGCCCAAAGCGACCAGCGCTTCGATGACCGTTCCGAGTCCGCTTGTTGACTTTCCGGATGTGACGCGCCCAAGCAATTGCTCTTCGCGCATCTTGTCGCCAAGCTCAAGGCACGCCTTCTGGGCGAGCTTCTGTCCAACGCCGGATGCTCGCGTGAGCGTCTTCCAGTCGGAATCAAGAATCGCTTGGACGGTACCTTCCTCGCCTACGCTGTCCAACAAGGACAGCGCTAACTTGGGACCTAGGCCGTTAGTTGTGATGAGCAGTTCAAACAGTCTCCGTTCGGCCGGTCCGGCGAAGCCATAAAGTGACACCTCGTTTTCTCGAAATATCTGTTTTAGCGACATGGTCGCCGGCGTACCAACAACCAGGCCCGACAGCGTCCTTCCTGTGGCGGCGATGCGATATCCGATCCCTCCTGCCTCAACGACAACGCCTGTAGCGTCGAGTTCAATGACGGTCCCTGAGATATGGGCGATCAAGAGGCGGAGCCGGCCTTTACCCTAGGTCGAGCAAGATCAAAATCGTCTTTACGCCGAACGTATTCGAACGGCATTTGCGTAACGGGACTGATCGCGAGGTCCCCCATCGCGGAAAGGTCGTCGGGCAAGTCGGACGCTGCGATCCGAATTGTTAGCGCAAGGAGCCGCCAGTTTTCGGCTCGCAAGGCTTCAAGTCGGGGGGCTTCTGCGAAGGTTGGGCGAAGCACAGATAGAAGGTGAGCGGCGATGGGGTGCCGGATGCTGTCAACGCTAGGCTCGGGTCCCCGCGGCTCATCTAGGTAGACGCAAACCATTTCGGCGGCGATCCGGCATTCCGCCTCGAAAACGTCCGGCTCAACAAAGCCCGACGGTGCCAGCGGCTCGACGGCCTTCAGAAAGCTGTCCGAATTGGTTGCTCTGGTGTCGGCGGTTACGCCGAACATCAATTGAATGCTTTCGGGTGAAAGGGGCTCGTCAACTTCCTGGGCGGCAGCGAGCCAGAGGCGAATGCGCTTCGAGTCGTATGCAAGAACGTTCGATGGATCGACCCTCGCGGCTTCGAGCCCAGTGAGTTCGGTTGTCAGCGTTTCAGCCATTTCGCTATCTATCTGACCGGCGACAGACTTCACGCCGACTGCGAGCGCGTCGGCTACGCCCGCGGAAGCAAGCCAATCCGGAACCGAGCGCTGGGAAACGAATCGGGCATAAGCTGAGGCAGTGCGAATAGCTTGAAGAGCGCGGCCCGGGTCAGATCGGTCTATCGAATCCGCCAACTCGACGGCCAACATTCGCGAGATTGCAAGTATTTGTTCGTTCTGAGAATCGAGGCTAAGTTTAGCGGGGCGGTGGCGGTTCTCGTCCTTCGCTACCGCAAGCTTACGAATCTGATCAAGCGCTCCTTGGGATGCGGCAAGATACTCCTTGCGATCGGCTCGCGTCGAATCTCGGCGCAAAGGTGGCTCGGGCATTCCGGCCGACGAAATTGAGCGCGCCGCGAGAGTGACGATGGCTTGCTTGCTTAGGGTCGGCTCAGAGGGCGCAACCGACCGCGAACGCTGCAGGCAGCCTACTGCGAGTAGGGCCAGAACGATGAAGCCGAGCAAAAGCGGCAGGAAGCGACGTTGAGCCGATGCCATTCGGTAACCAAATCTCCAGCAGCCGGGTCCCTCCGACCAGGGTGCGTAGAATAGCGGAATGAGCATACCGCAGACGCCTGGGCAGGCACCTGATCCGATCGAGGACGCGAAAGCGTTCCTCGATTCAGACGTTCGACCCCATGCCGGCGATATCGACATTGATCGCGAAGCGCTTGGGCGAGCACTTGACGCAATGGCAGAAAGGAATCTACTTGGGCTCCGTGTTCCCGAAGAGTACGGCGGGAAGGGACTAGCAGAGAAGGACTTCCGTCGTTTCCAAGAGGCCTGCGCTCGAGTTAGCGGTTGCCTTGCGTTCCTGCAGACACAACATCAGAGTGGCTGCTCGATGATCGCGAGGGGGGATAACGAGGGCCTCAAGCGCGAAATGCTTCCCAAGCTCGCTTCTGGGAAGAACAAGTGCGGCATAGCATTTTCACAACTTCGAAAGAGGTCAGCCGAGCCGGTTCTCGCTGCACGAGAGGAGGGCACTCAGGTGATCCTTACCGGAAGCGCTCCCTGGGTTACGGGACTGGGCTTCTTCGACTATTGCGTGACAGCGGCCACGCTCAAAGACGGCGACACAATCTTCCTCCTTCATAGGCTCGAGGAAGCCGAAGGGCTCGGCCTATCTGAGCCGATGGCGCTCGCCTCGATGGAGCCTGCCCAAACCGTATCGGCGACGTTTGCAGATTACAGAATTCCGATTGACAAGGTCGTCGCACGCAAGCCCGGCAATTGGATCGAAAACAACGACATGATCAACATAGCGCTCCAGTCACCGTTCGCGTTGGGATGCGCTCAGGCGGGCCTGGATATCGTGGCAGAGAACTATCGAAGAAAAGACATTCCCGCGATCAAGACCACGCTGGCCGCGCTAACTGAAGAATTGGCTAGATGTCGTACCGAAGCATACGGAGCAATGGATGAGAAGGATGATTTAGAGAGGAGCCTGCGAGCCAGGGGTTGGGCGGTTGAGTTGGCACTTCGATGCGCAGCGGCGGGAGTCGTAACCAGCTCTGGAGCCGGAAACTCGACAAAGCACCCTGCACAGAGGGTGTATCGAGAGGCGTTGGTATTCTCGGTCAGCGCTCAGACTGCCGACATCATGTCGGCGACGCTAGAGAGAATTACTCGTACTTCGGCTTGATGAGCCATGCGGGCGGAATCGGCTTGGCGCCGGAAGCCACCGCGACGAATGCAGCGCTCTTCATGACTTTCGTCGACACAACCAAGCGAACTTTGCCGTGCGGAGTCTGGATAGTGACTGTCTGTAAGTTCGGATACTGCACGCGATTCTTTCGGGGCGCCCTGAACTTCCAGGGGCCCGAGTGACGGTGCCGAATGTGACGGGCCTTATTGCCCTTTTTGCCGCTGACTTGACAGACTCTAGCCATAAAATTGAATACACTCCTGAACGGAACGGCGAGTATACCACGTCGTTTATTCGGCAAGACCTAAGCACGGTACTGCGTCCTGCTGCGGGTACCATTAAGTTCTCTCGGAGGAGTTTCCACCATGCAAAAAAAAGTTATAACGCGCGTCGTGGCCGCGGCGCTCGCCCTGCCTTTAGCAGTAGGCGCAGCTGCAGCAGACCAATTCGAATGTAGAACGATTGGATCCATGTCGATCGTTTTCTTCCCAGGTACTACGGAGAGGCAGATACAGCAGACTCTCGAAAGGGTCGCTCCGTTCGCCTTTGACGACCTGGACTTCCAAATCGGAGGGCGCTGGTCAAGTACCTCGTTCGGCGGTACCGGCGGCACTGGTAACCCGATGATGCTCAGCTACAGCTATGTGCCCGACGGAACTAACGTGCCCAATGCTGGCCTCGGATCGGGAGGGAGCACGTTGTTTGCTCGAATGAACGCTCTTTTCGGAGGGAATACAGCTCTTTGGCAATCGAAAATCGCCCAAGTGTTCACGCGCTGGGACGATATCTGCGGTGCCAACTACGTCTTGAACAACGACGACGGCGCCGCCCTCCACAACTCACCTGGCGTACAAAACGTCCGCGGTGATGTGCGGATTTCGATGATCACGCTAACCGACCCGAACGTGCTCGCCTACAACTTCTTCCCGAATACCGGCGACATGGTTATGAACCATTCGTTTAACTGGAATCAGTCAAGTCAGGACTATCGTTTCATTCGGAACACTATCGGTCACGAGCACGGCCACGGGATGGGCATCGAGCACGTCATTCCTGTCAACAACACGAAGCTGATGGAACCTTTCCTCAGCACCGCCTTCGACGGGCCCCAGTCCGACGACATACAAGCGGCACAGTGGCTGTACGGCGATCGGTTTGAGAACAACGACAATAATGGCCAAAAGACCGATCTTGGGATTATTGCCAACGGTCAGCTCGTTGACCTTCTCGCGATCGAACGCAATACTGACACCGACTGGTTCAAGGTCATGATCCCAGCGGGAAGCAACCTCAACATCACGGTAACGCCCGTCGGGTCTACCTATTCGCAGGGGCCCCAGGGCGGAAGCGCGACAACGCGTAACAGCCTTATCATCCATGACCTTCGCATGACTGTATATCAGTCGGATGGCACGACCCTGATTCAGCAACAGAATGCTGTGGGTGTCGGCCTACCCGAAACGATCAACAACATCGTGAGGCCGGCGAACGGTGAGATAACTCTGAAGATCGACTCGGTGACTGCTAGTGGTGATATCCAGCGATACCGAATCAACTTTGGGCTCGTTGCCGGCTCGGTTCAGGTTCAAACGAATTTCTACAACCTGATCCGCGGCGTCACGGTTGGAGGGGACTTGGCATCGCTACAGGCGAGTGACGACAACAGGCTGATCCTGCGGCCCGGGATCGTCTTTTCCTCGGGTCAGGCACCGATCGAGTACGAGGTTCGAGGCACAAGCACCGAGCTGACGCCGACGCACCTGAGCATGAGGATCGAAGCTAGCGCAACGGCTGCGACGGTTAGCCGCAAGGTCGAGTTGTTCAACTTTGTTACGAACTTGTTCGAAGAGGTCGCGAATGCAGCCATGGCAACGACCGAGGGTGTCGTGATGATCGATATTTCGACCAACCCTGAGCGATTCGTATCGGGATCTGGGACTATAAGCGCGCGAATCTCTAACCGCCTGACAGGGCCGGCGTTCGTTTATCCGTGGTCTACCTCGACCGACCACATCTACTGGCAACTGGTTCCGTAAGGAACTGCACCGCACTGTTCGAAATGGCCTCGGCGATCAGCCGGGGCCATTTTTACTTTACAACGCAGCAGGATATAATCAGGTCCGAGGCGAAGTTATTCGTCGAATACCTTGGAGGTACCTCCCCTTATGAGACCTATCGAATTTGTGAAAGCTCTCCGTTCGATTGCCGTTGCAGGATCGGCAGTCATGCTTATTCTTCCGTCGTTTGCGCAAACCACTCAAGGTGCGCAGTGCGTAACGACCGCGACGCGCAGCGTCATTTTCGTTCCTGGTACGCCGCAGGCCGAAATCGACAGAATCATCGCCAAAATCAAGCGGCATGAGAATGCGTCGATCATCGACTACCAAGCCGATGCCCGTTGGTCGCTGACAATGTTCGGCAATACCGGCGCTATCGGCACCGCATGCCGATTCGGATACTCATTCGTTTCTGACGGTGTCGAGGTGCCTGATCAGGGCCTCGGCGGCGGGCCAAGCGGACTTCAGGGAACCCTAACCAGCCAGTTCGGCGGCAACAGCGCGCTTTGGCGGCAGAAATTCCGCCAAATGTTCGATGCATGGGGAACCGTTAGCGGCCTCCGCTATGACGAAGTCAATGACGACGGCGCACCACTACACTTCTTCCCGGGCCAAGTCGGCCAACGAGGCGATCTC
>JBDSVQ010000147.1:0-6243 GCA_039927135.1 Fimbriimonadales bacterium
GAATGATGCTGCCGGCTGCTGAGTTTTCTCACACCTGGTTTATCAGCTTCTGAGGCACGAAAGCCGAAGCTATTTCGGTTTACACCGGTGCCACCGGCGCGAGCGCGCTGGAAATCGGCCCGGTCGGCGACCAGTTCGTTGACGAGCACACGCTGATGTCAGTGTCCGTGCCGATCAACAACCCCGGCGGCGGACCCGTCACTTGGGGTGTCACTGGCCCACCTGGAATGTCCATCAGCCCATCTGGGGTCATCACATGGACGCCCGGTGAGCTTGACGGCGGCACCAGCCACATCGTCGATGTCGAAGCCACTGTCGGCGCATCGACCGCCACCACCTCCTTTACGGTCAACGTGATCGAGACCAACACGCCTCCCGTTATCGACCCGATCAGCGACGTAACAATCGATGAGGGCGGTACGGCTATGGCTGACGCAAACGCCTCTGACTCTGACGTGCCTGTACAAGGCCCAACCTTCTCCCTTGCTTCTGGCCCGGGCGGCGCGTCTGTCAACCCCTCGACCGGTGAGTTCTCCTGGGTAACCGACGAAGCCGACGGCCCCGGGGCTCACCAGGTCACTATTCGGGTTCGAGACGACGGATCCGGCCTTCTGACTGACGAGACGACCTTTACGGTCTTCGTCGAAGAGGTCAACCAGGCGCCGACTCTCAATCCGATATCGGACAAAGAGGTCACAGCCGGTGCGAATCTGACATTCGCTGTCAGCGCGACCGATCCCGATCAACCGGCCAACCAGCTCACCTACACTCTCGAGCCTGGCGCGCCGGGTGGTGCGTCGATCGACCCGTTCTCGGGCCAGTTCGACTGGACTCCGAGCGCCGGTGAAGTCGGCGATCACACGGTCACAGTACGGGTCACCGACGACGGAGACCCCGCGATGAGCGACACCGAAGAGTTCATGGTCACCGTGAACGCTGCGAGCCTCGTAATCGCCTACACCGGTGACCACAGCGGCGAGTACACCGACCCGTCGACCTTGTCGGTGCGGATCACGGATGCCCTGAACAATCCCATCCAAGGGTTACCGATAACCTTCACACTGGGAAGCTTCGTGGGTATCGATACAACCGATGCCAACGGCGATGCCGAAGTAACGAATATCCTGAACCAGCCCGCCGGCATGCCAGGCGTGACCGTCTCCTTCGGAGGCAACGGCACGTTCGTGGGCTTCAGCCAAGATGAGCCGTACGAGATCCTTCGCGAGAAGGTCATGGTGACCTACCTCGGTGACACTTCCGTCGTCACGGGTAGCAGCCTTGTTGACCGAGCAGCGGTTCGACTCTACGCCACGGCATTCCAAGAGGCAGATGGCTACCTCGGCAACCTTACCGGCCAAGCGCTGCAGTACGGAGGCTATTTCCCCGGCAACGTTAGCAATACGCCTGATGTGACAGCCGGTCCTGCGCCGATCAATGCCAACGGAAGATCGATGGTGTTCAATGACTTCCCGGCCGCCGTCTACACCTTCAAGGTGAGCATGGCAGCAAATGACTATTGGCGCGTTGTTCCCGCCGTCCAGTTCGGGATGATGATCAAAGTCGGCGCGAACCGTGAGGTAAGCGGTGCCGGTTGGGTGCCTTTCGGTCTCGGCAACGGGCACGCGAACTTCAACTTCAACGTGTCCTACACCTTGAAGAAAGCCCGCGGATCATCGACATTCAGCTTCGTTGGAGCTGACGGTGCCAGCTATAACGTCCAAGCGACGGAGCTAATGGAAGGCGCGTTGATCCTCGGTGCTGGCTCTCAGTCGTGGAAGTCGGCGTTCACCGGACTCGCCAAGGTGGTGAGAACCATGGGTGGAAGCCAACAGGCCTTCTTCGACGTGCCGTTCACCGTTGATGCGTGGGATGGAGAAATGGCGAGACCTTGGGCGCCTGATGCCTACGGCATCCTACTGCTCGATCAGAGCGGCTACATCTGGCTTGAAACGCCACGCATCTTGAACCTTGGTGGCGGAAACATCAAGATTCGATAACTGCCTGTACCTCCTATCGAAGAGTGCGGCTCCGCGGCTTTTGCCCGGGGCCGTACCACTTTTCGAATCACGCCTGCCCGTGTGAACGTCTAAGCCTACGAACTGGAGGACAACTGCAAACTCGAATGGCGTGTACACTTAGCCAAGGTCGAACCTACGAAGGCGGTCGTGGTGTATGCTGTCGCGACGTTAGCAGGTGTCGCATCCGCGATGTTCATGGGGAACCCGTGGTTGTTCGTTTTCGGGGCGCTTGTGATTCTTTTGAGCGCCGCGGACTTCGTGCTTCCGAACAGCTTCCGTGTGGACGAGAACGGAGCCGAAAGACGGGTCGGGCTAAGCGTAACCACGATGCCGTGGGAACGAGTCAAACGGGTCGTAGCGGGCGAAGAGGGCGTCAAGTTGTCGCCCTTTACAGAGTCAACAAAGCTAGCTCCGTTTCGCGGTGTTTACCTTCGCGCTAACGGAAACTTGCAGGAAATCGTATCTTGCGTCGAATATTGGAGAAAGCGAAATGCTGAAAATGTGGGAGAAAGCTCTGACGGAAGCGGAGAAGGACACGATGGCCAAGGGAATGGCGGAGTTCTTCAAGAAGCACAAAGTACAGACTCCGGCAACGCTATTCCTCGAGATGCATAAGCCTCTATCCGGCGTCGTCGGCAACGCAGCAATTTTTTTCTCTCCCATCATCATGCCGATCCTCGGCTTCGAACGGGTAGATAAGTACTCGCGATTCTTTGCAGACCGCGACAACGTCGAAAGATTGATCTGCGAGATAGAGAACCCACCCGAGCCACAAGAAGACCAAACCTCATGAAGCAACGTCTCTTGCACCTAACAATCATCGCCACCACGGCTCTCCTCGCGTTAGCAGGATGCGGAAAGCCGACCTACGGTAATGAACAGGACTACCGAACCGCACGCGGCGAAGCCTACAATGTCGATGCTTCCAAAGGCACTGAGACCGTGGCACCGGATGGCACGCGCTTTTATGTGTGGCCTCTGCGCTCTGGCGAAGCCTTGGCAGACGTCTTGGAAGGCGACGGCTTCAACGTCGACCGATCGATCCCATTCGGATCGCCGGACGAAGCAAGCGCCTACGTGGCGACAGTCGGCGAAGAAATCGGCGACCCCGCGATCCCGCCGGCAACTTTCTTAACCAGCCGTGCCCAAGAACTCGGGGCGGACAGCGGATCCTATCTCGCGAACGGCGACGGCGGCGCTTACTACCTGTGGACGATGCCGGACGGCACCTTCACACGAGACTTCGTGACCCTCGACGGAAACAGCTACGCGATCGCAGAGACAAACACTTTTGCAGCAAGTCAGGAGGCCGAAGACGGTATCGAACGGCTTCCCTCGTTCGAAGCCTATACCGCCGAACGAAGCCAGGAACTCGGCTCGACGGTCGTCTGGGGCACCAACACACGGTCGTGGAAGCTGTTCGCCTTCGCAGACGGCCAGGGACGTACAACCGTCGATGTACTTAGCGCCGATGCCGACCCACAGATTGGCGCCGTTCGCCGTCACTCGATGGCATACGACGATCTGAGCGCGGCCATAGCAGGTGTCTCTGCCCAACTCGGGGACGAAAGCACAGTGTGGATGGGAGCATCCCAGTACAGCCGCCTCGGATGGGGGCTGATCGCCTTCGTACTGGTGCTCGTTGCGCTAGTTCTTCTCAATATTCGAGCGGCGATTGGCGGCAAGGGCGGAACGATTCGACGAATCGCCGGCCTTGACCAGATCGACGAGGCAGTTGGGCGCGCCACGGAAATCGCTCGACCCGTCCTCATGGTTCCGGGCCTCGGCGTCCTTAGCGGCATCACGGTCCAGGCTCTAACCATTTTCGCCTACGTTATCCGCTCGGCAGCACGGTTCGGCACTCCGATTCGGCTGCTAAATGCAGACGCTTCGGTTTACGCGGTCGCCCAAGAAATCACCCGCGACGTGTACATGAGCGAAGGCGTCCCCGAAGCGTACGACCCCACGAGCGTGCGGTTCGTATCCGATAGACAATTTGCGTTCGCCGCCGGCGTTGCCGGAACAATCCAACGCGAAAAAGTGGCTGCAACGTTTTTCATGGGCGACTTCTATGCCGAGTCGATGATCTTCGCCGAAAACGCGAATATGGTCGGAGCGATCCAAGTCGCCGCAACGACGCAATTCACGCAAACACCGTTCTTCATCGCCGCGTGCGACTACGTATTGCTTGGCGACGAGTTTTACGCAGCCAGCGCGTACCTCGGTAGGCAGCCGATCTTGGTCGGCAGCCTCATCGGCGTGGACAAATCGAAGATGTTGATCATGGCAGCAGTTGTGGTCATGAGCATCGTTCACTCAGTTCAAATGCTTCGGCCGGTCGATCCGGCAACGCTTCCGCCGGAAACTCGTGAGATTTGGTCTGCATCCGGCCAAAAGTATCTCGACTGGCGAAAGGACGATATGTTCTTCAAACGACTTCCGAAAATCGAGAGGCCGTAAACCCATATGTTTCACTTCCTAGCGCAAACGGAACCGCCCGGCACTAACTTCTGGGCAATTGAACGAACAGGAGGCTCGCTGCTCTCGCAGCAAGCGTTCATGTTTATTCTCGGCGCGTTCATCGTAACGATCTTATTGATCTTTGCGATTTCGCGAATTCCGAGTAATTTTAGAAAACCCATAACGGTTGGCGTAACATTCTTCGCTGGCCTTTTCTACGTTCTGGAATTCCTTTGGCCGAGACATATAACAGCAGGCGGACAGGCGACGCAAAGCATCTTCGGCCTGATCGACCTCCAAGAAGCCCAAGGCATCGTAAACCCGATCAGCCAAGTTCTCACCGGATTCTTGCTAGCGCTCGGCGTGTTGAGCATTTTCCGTGTGCACTTCGGAAGGCTTTTCAAAAAGCAAAAAGACTGGTTCTTCAGCCTTGTCCTATTGGGGTCGCTATTTTCAATATTTATTCTCGGCATGATCAGTTTTGCGGGAGACCTAAGCATGGAATCTCGGCAAGCAAGCATCGACGCCGGGGTGAGAGAAGGCGTGGCGATGGACCAAGACCTTGCTGCATTGGCAAGGCTCGGGTCTGAAGCCCAATCTCGGTCGGTTTTTGAAAACACTAAATCGCCGACACTACGCGCTTTCCAAAAACGCGAAATTGAGCGCGCCGAATACGATCGGTTGATTCAAGAAGCGCTAGCCTCAGCTGATGAAGCAAACGCCTCGAACGAAGCAGTAATACAGGCCGCACTTGATGGAGGCACCCTAACCGCCGAGGCGGCGGCCCTCGCCAAAGACGGTCTGACAGAACAGAAGGCCCGAACGGGCAGCGAACAGGCGTTCCAGTTCCTTTACCAACGCGGCTTGCTGGCGATGGACGCCGCAATGTTCAGCCTCATCGGCTTCTTCATCCTGTCTGCCGCATACCGCGCTTTCCGCGTGAGATCGATCGAAGCTTCGATCCTGATGGCGACGGCGCTCGTCGTCCTCCTGATGTTCGTACCCATCGCGCTCATGCTGACAAGTGGACTCGACCCGGATTCGTTCGCCGGCAACTTTAGAATCGACAGCGTCGGCTCGTGGCTGCTCTCGACGATCAACGTGCCCGCCATCCGCGCGATCGACCTCGGCCTCGGCTTGGGGTTGCTCGCGATGGGCCTGCGCATCATGCTCGGCCTCGAAAAAGGAGTGGCTTCGGAGTAAACCATGAAGAATATCTGGCAAACGCTATACGCAATCGACCGCCGCGTTCTCTACGGCATTCTCATGGTGCTCGTCGCCTGGCAAGTGCTCAATCCGATCACCGTTCCAAACGTGACGATGGGAATGTCCAAGGACCTTTTCGACAAAATCGAGAGCCTCAACGCCGGAGACGTCATCCTCATCGAAAGCGACTGGACAACCAGCACCGCAGGCGAAAGTCGCGGTCAGTTCAAAGCTCTTATCCGGCACTTAATGCGCAAAGAAATCAAGTTCGTCACAACAGCGATCGACCCACTTGCACCCGGTATCGGAGAAATCTTTATCGACCAAGTCAAACGCGAGGAACCGCCGGACGGCCCGCGCTATGCAAAGGGCAAAGACTACGAAATTGCAGGCTACTTCCCTAACGCTGAAAACCACGTTCAATCGATGGTCACAAATATGCGCAAGGAATTATCCGCCAAGGGCCTCGCGAATTCGCCGGTCCTTGCAGGCATCGACGACCTTTCGGAAATGAAAGCCGTGATTCTTGTCACGGCATCCAGCAGCATCAACGTTTGGT
>JBDSVQ010000148.1:0-6980 GCA_039927135.1 Fimbriimonadales bacterium
AACGAGGCGGAAGCGCGCGAAATTCTCACCGCGTCAGCACGATTGCAGTACTTCTGGGCTCGCAACGTCTCGACGGAGCGTGACGCGAGTAGGCCGTATGTAGTCGAGCACATTGACGTGGTGGAGAACGGAAAGACCGTCAACGTAGACAAGTTCCGCCGCCGGGGGACCGATACCGAGTTCATCGAGCCGAAGTCTGACGAGTGGAAGCGCATGGTTGATCGGTGGGAGTTGATAACCACCGGCGACAATCTGGTTTCTGCCGACGCTCGACTTAGCCCAAGCGGCAAAAGCTACGAGATTCTGCTTTCGTTCAAGTCGGAAGGTGCCTCGAAGCTTAACGATTTTGCCTCCACCAACCTCAACCGCCGTGAATGGCTCGCAGCCGTGATGGACGATCAGGTGGTTTCGTTCGCTTCGATCATGGACGGAGTCACCCAGTTCACCGGCGGGCAGGTAGTGCTTACCGGTAACTTCGACGTCACCGAATCCAATCGTGTCGCAAGCCTCCTCAACGGTGGCGCCCTACCGGTTGACCTCGTCGAGGAGAACATTACGAAGGTCTTGCCTTCGATCGGCCGCCAGGCGCTATCGCAGATTTTGCTGGCAGGGCTCATCTCGTTTGCCATCGTCGCGGTGTTCTTGGTCGCTTACTACCTCTTTGCAGGGTTGGTCGCTCTGCTCGCACTCATCGCCTACGTATCGATTTCCTACGCGATCTATAAATGGATCGGGGTTACTTTCAGCCTCGCTGCGATTGCGGGCTTCATCCTTTCGATAGGAATGGCCGTCGATGCCAACATCCTGATCTTCGAGCGATTGAAGGAAGAGTTGCGCGAAGGAAAGGGATTGCTGACCGCAATCGACCTCGGTTTCAAACGCGCCTTCCCGGCGATTCTGGACTCTAACGTCTGTACGATTCTTACGTCTGCGGTCCTCATGTGGATCGGCACCGGGCCGGTCCGTGGCTTTGCAACCACGCTTCTCCTGGGTGTGTTCATAAGCTTGTTCACCGCGATTACCGTAACGCGTGGCTTGATTCTGTTCCTTACGAGCCTGGGGATCGCCAAGAATCCGAAGCTGTACGGCACCGAAAGAAGCTGGTTTGGTGAGGAGCGCGAGGCAAACGCTGCTGAAAACCCGCTGAATGTAGTCGGGAAGATGAAGGTTTACTTCCTGATCTCCGGTTTGCTCATCGTGCCGGGATTGATCGCGCTGGCGATGGGGGGCATCAAACCGAACGTCGAATTCCTGGGTGGCATCGAATCGGTAGTACGACTACCTGAAAACACGACGATGACTGCACAGCAGATTGCTGAGCGGGTCGAAGCCGCGGGCTTGCACGGCGTAAACGCCAAGATCGGGGACCCGGAAGAAAACAGCACGCGTCCGCTTGCCTACATTACGATTCCTCCGCGCGAAAACCCCGACGTAGAGCGATACTTCGCACTGGGCAGCGAAGCCAAGACGGAAGAGGCTCGGATTGAGTTACAGACACTGCGTAACGACATTGGGGCAAAAGTCGTGGCGGCATTAGGCGCCGATGCGGCGATCAACGACCAGGGCGCGATTACGGACGAAGCGTCGTTTGAATCGACGGGCCCTGCCGTAAGGTCAGAGACGATTCGTGGCGCAATTATCGGCGTCGTGGCTTCATCGATCTTGATCGTGTTGTGGCTGTCGTTGCGATTTGGTGTTGCGCTTGGCGGCTTTGTGATGGGTCTGAGATTCGGCTTCAGCGCGATATTCGCGATGTTGCACGATGTGGGCATCATCATCGGTTTATCTGCGATCTTCGGCCTCCTATTTAATTGGGAAGTCAGCCAGTTAACAATCACGGCAATGCTAACCGTTATCGGTTTTAGCGTTCACGATACGATTGTTATCTTCGACCGAATTCGTGAAAACTTGCAAAGGCCGCTGGCGGGAGAATCGTTCGACAGGTTGGTCGACCGGTCGATCACGCAAAGCATTGCGCGATCATTGAATACGGGTGGCATCGTTATCGTTACGTTGCTGATTCTCGTGTTCGTGGGTTCGGCGACTCCTGACCTCAAGCACTTCAACGCGGTGATGCTGATCGGCATCATCTCGGGTACTTACTCTTCGATCTTCAACGCCGCGCCGATTCTCGTGGTTTGGGAGCGCATGGTGCGAGGCCGAAAGGGTGACGAGGCGACTATCATGGTCGACCAGGCTAAGAAGAAGCCGAAGTACGAAGCTGAGATCGACGAGGAACTCACTGTGTGGCGCGATGACTCAGATGATAAGCCCGGCTACGGCACGATTCGACGCAAGAAGCGCTAGGGCGCGGCATAATGGGTTATGCCAAGACCCGAAGACATGGAAGCGGCGAAGACGGTCCGTAAGGAGTTCGCGAGACGGCCTATCGACACTTCGTTGATGATGGTTACAACGGCGCACGGCGTGGTACGCCTCGGCGGCCAAGTTAAAGCTATGCGAGGCCACCAGATGGACATTCGCAGCGAGATGGCGTTGATCGCCAAGGTTCTTAAACAGAAACCGGGCATCCGCGACGTCGTCCTCGATTGCATCATGCGCGAGTAGCGAATTAGTCGACTAGCTTGACGATCAGAGTTGCCGCTGCGCACAAGCTCAACGTTAACAGATAAAGCACCCACGCCGTTTGGCGTTGATTGAGGCCTTTATGCAGAAGCGTGTGATGCAAATGCCTTTTATCTGCTTGGGTGATCGGCGACCTGCTGATTAGACGCCGAATCACGACCAGGACAGCATCCATGAGTGGCAATCCAAAGACCAGCAAGGGTGCAACTATCGCCGCCGCTGCTGCAGTCTTTACGACTCCTTGGATACTTATCGCAGCCAAGAAAAAGCCCAGGAATTGCGAGCCGCCCGTACCCATGAATATCTTTGCGGGGTGGTAGTTATAGCGCAAGAAGCCTAGACAAGCGCCTATCACGCTGGCCGTGAGCACGCCGATTAGCGGCTGCTGATGCAGGGCGAGCAGGAACATTGTTGAAGCGATAATCGCGCAGATCCCCGCGGTTAGGCCGTCGATGCCATCTGTTAAATCAACGGTTTTCGTTACAACAAAAACGAATACGGTCGTTAGCAAAACCGAGTTGAGCAAACTCAGTTGAATGTATTCGCCGGTGAAAACGTTTGAAAAGCCTTCGATGCGGATTCCGCCGAACGATGGGTGTGATAGCAGCACACCGCATACCAACAAAAACAAAGCTTGCCGCGAAGCCTTGAACTGGTATTTGTCGTCCAACATCCCCCAAAGGACGACGGCGCCGCTCAACCCCATGATCCACAACGAATTCGCAGTGAATGGCCCGACCCAGACCATATCTCGGAAGCGGTGCATAAGCGGATAAACGGCGAGCCAGGCAACGACGACGCCGAGATAGATCGCGAGTCCGCCCCAGCGCGGGGTCGGGGTTGTATGGATTCTCCTTTCGTCTCCGGGCTGGTCGATGGCTGCGAAGCGGTGCGCCATCCGAATCACCCATGGCGTTGCGATAAGCGTCGTGAGTAGGGACAGCACCCCGGCGATTAGAAACCGGTTGGTGAGCAGGTCACGCATTCTTAGAGGCTCGCGGCCTCTCCGGTCATCCGAAACAGTTCGACGGTGGCGAGGTCGAAAAGCTCGAGTGCCAGCGGGTCGGGGTAATCGCCTTCGTACACGACGCGTTTGATGCCGCAGTTTATGATCATCTTTGCGCACCCGGCGCATGGCTGGCACGTAACGAACAGCGTCGCGCCTTCGCACGAGACGCCGTTTGCTGCGGCTTGCGCGATTGCGTTCTGCTCGGCGTGTGCCGCCAATTGGCATCGTTGCTCGATGTCGCAGCCGTACTCTTCGCAGTGAGGAACGCCTCGGGGGGCGCCGTTGTAACCTGTGGTTAGGATGCGGCGGTCTCGCTCGATAACTGCGCCGACGGAGCGTCGACGGCAGGTTGCGCGGGAGCTGACGGTCTTGGCTATGTCCATGAAGTATTCATCCCAAGACGGCCTGCGTTTCACGGGCGGATTGTACCGATAAGCGCGGTTAGAACTCTTCGAGCCAACGAACCATTTCTGGTGGAACGGGCTTCGCGCCGCCTATGGCGGCTGCTTGGAGCAGGATGCGGCAGCAGCGTTCCAACGTCTCCATCCAAACGAAGGCGGTTCGCAGATCGTCTGCCACGGTAACCGCTCCATGAGCTTGCAGTAGAAACGCTTTCCTGCCCTCGAGGAACGGAGCGATGACATCGCCCAGCTCTGGAGTGCCAGGCATTGCGAAAGGCACGAGCGGCACTTCGCCCAGAATAAGGTCGACCTCCACGAGCACTCCTTGAGGGACAGGTTTTCCGGCCGCGGAAAAGGACGTTGCCGCTATCGGATGGGCGTGGATGACAGCCATGACGTCAGCGCGTTCTTTGTATATTCGCAGGTGTAATTCGATCTCGCTACTGGCGCGTGCGTCGCCCACTTGCTCGCCATCGGGCTTTACGATTGCGAGGTGATCAGGGTGCAGCCAGCCCTTTACCGCACCGGCAGGTGTGGCAAGGATGTTGCCGTCCGGAAGCCTCACGGTTAGGTTGCCTTCAGCGCCGCCGACGAGGTCCCTCTCGTAGAGCGCGCGGCCGATTCCGCAAATCTGTTCGCGTAGGTCTTTTTCAGTAAATTCGGCCATTTTTGGATTTAGTGGTGAGTCGGGAGGGATTCGAACCCTCGGCCCACGGCTTAAAAGGCCGTTGCTCTACCGCTGAGCTACCGACTCGGACTGGTCCATAATGCCCCGTGCCCTGGCGACGGATCGCCTATCCTGAAACACCTGCGGACCGGATCGCGTCTGCCGCCCTGCTGCCACTATCGTGGCTGTATGGGCTCGGTTGGCGATCCTATGAGGCAGTTTACCGAGTTGGGCTAAAGCGCCGTCGTTCGTTTGACCTGCCGATTGTTGGCGTTGGGAACCTTACGGTAGGTGGGTCGGGGAAGACGCCAGTGGTAGCGGAATTAGTGCGGCTCGCCAACAAAGCTGGGATTTCGCCGGCTCTAAGCTTGAGCGGTTATGGAAGTCCTTCAGCATCAACGACAACCGTTCTGTTGCCGGCGGACACCGTCGACGCTGGGAAACACGGGGACGAGCCGGCGGAGATTCGGCGAAGGCTACCTAGTACTCCGCTCATCATCGGAAGGGATCGGGTGGCTGCTGCTGAGGCTGCATCCGACTTCGAGTGCTTGATACTGGATGACGGCTTCCAGCATCTTCCGCTGGCTCGAAAGGCGGACTTGGTTCTTTGGGACGATGACGCCCCCAACAAAAGGCTGCTTCCCGCAGGCCCACTGCGAGAGCCGAATAGCGGCATTAGGCGCGCTACGGCGGTGGCTACGCCGAATCGCGCGCCTGCAGGCTACGGCGGGAACGTCTTTCACTTTGAACGTGAGTATTTGCACCTTCGGGACATCGCAACCGATGAGACCCTGCCGCTTGCATGGCTGCGGGGGAAGCAGGTAGACGCGCTCTGCGCCATAGCGCGCCCGGACCGCTTCTTTGCTGCCCTGAGGGAACTGGGGGCGGATGTGCGAACCGCAAGGGCGCTGGGCGATCACGACCCGATCGAAGCGACGCAGTCCTCCGACGTACCTACGATCGTTACCGAAAAGGACGCTACCAAGATCGCGGCGACGCCTGGGCAGTTCTTTTCGCTGGTGATGCGGATTCGATTCACGGAAGAGGAGGCTGTTGTCGCGTGGCTGACGAAAAACCTCTCCCGCTAAAAAAACGTATCGAGCGTCGTGTCGGCGGCTGGGCTCTTGCGATCGTGGCAAGGGTCTTTCAGTTATTGCCGGAGCGCAAGATCGACCCAACTGGGCGCTCGCTCGGTCGATTGATCATGCGGCTGAGCGGCAAGTACCGCTCGCGCACCATCAAGAACTTGCGACTGGCATTCCCCGAATGGACCGAAGAGCAGGTGCAAAAGACGGCGAAGGGCGTCTTCGAGCATTTCGGAAAGACGCTGGCGAGGTTTTTCGGAGGTGGGAAGGAGACGACGGACGAGGTCATCGCAAGCGTCGATATGCTAGGACTCGCCCTCGTAGATGAAGCGTTGGCACAGGGGAAGGGCATTTTGGCAATCACCGCCCATTTCGGAAACTGGGAGCGCATGGCGGAGGTTTTTGCTGCGCGCGGCTACAAAATAAGCGTTGTTGCGCGCGATACTAACGAAGAACGCACCACAAAGATCGTAAACGACGTAAGAAAAGGACGTGGGATCGAAGTGTTTTCCCGTGGGAAAGCTGCGCGCGAGTTGTTGCGACGACTGCGGGCTAATCAAGTCGTGGGGATTCTCACTGACCAGAACACGCGGGAGATTTTGGTTCCTTTCTTTGGCATTCCGGCAGGTACCAACGAGGGACCGGCCGTTATTCACCTTCTCACTGGCACGCCGCTCTTCACCGCATTCGCCGTTGAACTGCCCGACGGTAGATACCGCGTTGACGCAGAGCGACTGGAAATTCCGGAGTCTACGGGTGATCGCGAGGCGGATGTGATTGCGATCATGACGAGGATCAACCAGAAGATCGAAGAGGCGATTCGCGCAAACCCCGAGCAATGGCTGTGGATGCACGATCGTTGGCGCTGGGCGCGCGAGAAAGGCATTCTTAAGGATGATTGAGTCTATCGATAACGCACGTGATGCGAAACGCATACTGATCGTAAAGACGGGTTCTCTTGGCGATATTTGCAATGCGCTGCCCGTGGCCGATGTTATTAGATCCGCGAGACCCGATTGTCATATTGGATGGGTGGTAAAAGCGCCGTATCGCGCGCTTATCGATTCGAACCCGCACGTAGATACCACCTTCGCCTTTCAGCAAGACGATTTTCGCTCCGCGTTAAAAACCGGATTGGAAGCAAGAAAAGTTGGCTACGATGTGGCCCTGGATATGCAGAGTTTTTTTAAAAGTTCAGTTATTGCGCGACTCTCCGGGGCAAAAATTCGAGT
>JBDSVQ010000149.1:0-2954 GCA_039927135.1 Fimbriimonadales bacterium
TCCTGAAGGGAGCAATTAACTTACGTTGTTTACTAGCTGGACAAAGTCCTGGATGGGTTCGCGCCTCGGTTAGTTTCGACTTAATGCCAAGCTGATTTGAGCCGGTCGAAACCGACTTGCCTTTCGCTTCTACCTTTTCAGAGCATGCTCGGAGCCCCGTCCTTTTTGGCGCTCCCAACGCGGTCGATAATTGCGTGCGGCAATGCATCGACCGTCTTCGGCCTAAGATTGAACAACCTAATTCGCTCCTCGTCGTTTTTTTCCCGCTGATCCTGAGTCCGAAAATAGATTTTTGGCTCAGCTCACGCGCTTCGCACAGTTCCGACACAGACGATACCACCCATATCGTCATGTCGCCGCTGGAATTTATGCAGCGCAAGGGTTGAGAGAATAGGGTCAGACTTTTATTTCACAACAATCTGAAAAGAAAGTCTTGAAACAAAAGTCTTACCCCTTTTCTTTTTCTACATAAGTCGCGCCCCGCTGCGCCCGCAGGTGCAGTGATTCGCTCCGTTCCAAACGGCCTGATGGCCGAAACCTGTTGCCAACGCAAGCCGACGATGCTGCTCGGTCGCGCGTTTGAGCGAGCGCGCCGACTGGCAACAAATCAAGCGCATCCGACCGCTGTATCGCCCGAACTATCGGAAGCAAACCCGTGATTTTCACCCAACATTTTTCGCTTGACGACTCGCCGGTGCGGCGCTATAGCTCGCGACAGAGAAAAGGGTGTTTAAATTTCCTATACGTAGAACTCCGTAGAACTCAACCGACAATACGTGGCCTGAAACACAAACCAAAACACATCATACTATGAGCACAAAATGCGTCATCAACGTGGATCTGGCCGACGTGTGGGGTGAGGCCGGTCGTAAAAAATTCCTGCGCACACTCGCGTGGGGCGATGAAGTGATCGTGACCAGGCAGACCTCCACCAGCATTGAAATCGAGACGGTTTATTTCAACGAGCAGCCCGATGGCAGCATCCTGCCCGTGAAGGAGGCCGGCGTCATCGAACCGAGAAAGTCATCCGGCATCAAAACCGCCGATGTGGTTCGCCCGCGCAATCAGAACGACGTCCTCAAGGTCAATTGTGTAGACGTCCAGCAAGGCGATGGCACCGTGATCGAATCACCAGACGGCAAGGTCATTCTCGTGGATGGCGGCGACAACCAGTTGTTTGCCCGTTACCTCGCGGGGCGGTACCGCGGAACGACGCCTGAGAATCCGAAGGAAATTGATTGCATCCTCGTGACCCACGGTGACGCCGACCACTTCGCCGGCCTGCCTGAAATCTTAAAGTCCGAGACGAACCGCAACAAACGAAAGCGCCTCTTCATCCAGCCGAAACGGTATTACCACAACGGCATCGTCAAGCGCCCGAGCAAGAAGAACGGCAAGAGAGTGCCGGACGTTGAACTTCTCGGAGCGACGCGCAAGGTGGGGAACCAGACGTTTCTCACCGGCCTGGAATCCGATTTGTTGCAGGTGCCGGACGCGGAGATGAATGCTCCGTTCAAGGAATGGAAGGGCGCGCTCAAGGAATACAACAAGCGCTCCAAGATTGAATTCCGCCGGCTTGAGTTCGGCGACAAGCAGGCGTTCTCATTCTTCAACCAGGGTGACCTCCGCATTGAAGTGCTGGGCCCGTTGGTGACCCAGGTTGGCGGCAAGCCCGCACTCCGCTTTCTCGGCGACCCTCCGAAGGGACCGCGCGTCGGCCACGAATCCTTGAATCTGGGCGAGGAAGGCTTCAAGGGACACTCCGCGTCGCACACCATCAACGGCCACTCCATCGTCTTCCGCCTTGTTTACGGCGGCTTCAGCTACCTCTTCACGGGTGACCTGAATGACGAGGCCAGCCGGTTCCTCACCCGTGAGCACAACGCGGGACGCCTCAACCTCATGTCCGAAGTCTTCAAGGTGCCGCATCATGGGTCCGCGGATTTCTCCGGCGCGATGTTCCAGGCCGTCTCACCCATCGTCAGCATTGTTTCCAGCGGCGACGAAAGCGCGCGGAAGGAATACATTCATCCACGGGCGACCCTCGTGGGCGCTTTGGGCAAATGGTCGCGAGTTTCCGAGCCGCTCATCTTCGTCACCGAACTGGTGGCATTCTTCAATGTTGAAGGCTGGTCGAAGCTTTCGGATCCAAAGACGAAGGCGCAAAAGGAGCGCGGCGAATTCTTTGGTTTCAGCCGCACCGCCTTCGGCATCGTCAAGACACGGACCAACGGCAAACGCCTGTTGGTCTATACCGACAGCGGCAACGTGAAGATGAAAGAGGCGTATGCCTACGCCCTCGACTCTTCCGGCGTTCCGCAGCCTTCCGTTGTCCTCCGCGCATGACAAGAACTGGCAACAGTGTCTTCGGCAGATTGGGCAGTTCGCTCGCTGCTCGGTGAACTCATCGCCGACAGATTCCGCTGCCCCGCCTGCGGCCAGACCGTCCATGAACCGCCCACCGACGAAGAGCAGACCGACGAAAGCAATAAATGGACGTTGTTTACTAGCTGGACAAAGTCCTGGATGGGTACGCGCCTCGGTTAGTTTCGACTTACTGCCAAGCTGATTTGAGCCGGTCGAAACCGGCTTGCCTTACGCTTCTACCTTTTCAGAGTATGCTCGGAGCCCCGCCCTTTTTCGCGCTCCCAACGCGGTCGATACTTGCGTGCGGCAATTCATCGACCGTCTTCGGCCTAAGATTGACCAACCTAATCGCTACCCGTCGTTTCGTTCCCGCTGATCCTGAGTCCGAAAGTAGAATTTTAGCTCTGCTCAACTTGCTCTGACGACGAATTGTGCGATACAAAAAGCATTAGGGATATTGAAACAGAGTACGAAGGAGATGCGCTATGTCCACCTTGAATTCAGAGCTTACTGCCAACCCGTATCAAGCTGACCAAAAGAGGAACGAAGTTAAAGCCTTTACCTATGACCGCTGGATGGAGTCGGTG
>JBDSVQ010000150.1:0-6566 GCA_039927135.1 Fimbriimonadales bacterium
GCACACCGGGCAAACAGTCGCCCAGCACTCTCATCTGGGACAGCGGTTTTCTGCCGATGAAGCCCGGATGGAGGGCGCAGCGAATCGCGGTTCCGTCGGTTGTCGTGCCTGACCGATTCACGTGGACCGCCAGCTTCGAGGGCGTGACCGGGTTGCCGTTCAATAGGTGCGGGCTCTGCTATTTCGGTCCGCCGACTGTAGGTGGTAGCGACAACTGGCTTTGGCGCCGGACAAACGATACTTCTCCCTGGAGCTATCAGGTCACGGGCTGGTCGAACGGCTCATCGGCCTACGGATCGCTTGGTGTTTCGTTCTGGGCGGACGGACCGCCCGCACCAGCCGTCTTCGATTCGACGCTTGCGGAATCGCGAGGCTTCCTTCTCGCACCGGTAGTGGAAACCGGCGATGATGTGGTTTTTGAGGGCGAAGGTAGGTTCGTTTCGACGGCACAGATCGAGTATGCGTCGGACTTGACAACCCCTGAGGGAGACGAATTCGCTCGGCTGCGCATATACGGCAGGGTCGACAACGACCCGTTCGGCATCCCTGGTAACGTTCTTTTCGATTCCGGTTTCACACCCATTGACGCGACAATCGGTCGGCACCTTTTTTCGGCGTTTCCCGAAATGCTCTTGCCGGACGACATCATTTGGACAGTAGAGTTTTCCGGTACCACCCAACAGCCAGGAAACAGCATCAGCCTTGCGGCGCGAACCGATCCAAATCCGGGTGCCAGCGTTCCGACTTTCTGGGCTAAAGAGTCCGGAGTGCTTTCGCCTTATTGGTTCGGCGATCCGACGTACGACCCGACCACTTGGCCGAGCAACGCCGAGGGCTACAACAACATCGTCGCGAACTTCAGCGCCAAGTTCATTGCCGAGGATCCTGCGACAATTATCGAACACGAGAACCCAGTGCTTAGCCCCGGCGTCTCCTTTACCGGCTCCGGAGCGGACTTGTTCGCAAGTGACGATGTTCGGTGGCATTTTAGGCCTGGCGTGGTGTTCTCTTCATCGCTGCCACCGATCGCACTGGCAATGAACTTTACGCTGCCAACGGCCGCTGCCTCAAGCCTTCGTTTCACGATCGAGTCGCGTGCTACGGCGGGCACGGTTCGGCAAGAAATCCAGGTTTGGAACTTCGTCCAGCAGACATGGGTTTCGCTCGAGCACTTGCCTTCGATTGCCTTCGGCGCTGCTCCAGACTTGTTGCGAACTCTCGATCTCGGGGAAACGACGGCGATTATCGGGCCGTTGAAAGAGGTAAAGGTGCGGGTTCGCTGGCGCTCCAGCGGCCCGGTGTTTGCATATCCGTGGAACGTGGGGGTCGACCGCGTTTACGTTAGATATCGACCCTGACAATCTGGCTTTTGTGAATCGGAAGCATTGTCGCGTTTGGAAGGTCGCTTTCTCGGATAACGCCGATGAGCTCGGTCTCGACCACGGTTTCGCGATCCCCAATCCATTGGATGATGAAGTCGGGAGAAACGGCATCCGGCATCGTCAGGTTCATCGAAATCTGCGTGAGGCTCCTCCTCTTCAACGGCAGTCCGAGGGAGCGCACGCCGGAAAATCGGACATCCCCTAGGTCGCGTTGAACACGCATCTCCCCCGCGATTGAGCGAGCTTCGGTAAGCTTGTCGGCAGGCAAATTAACGTTCATCGCGATTAGCCAATCGCGAACGCCCAAGACCGTAGCGCCCAATCGTGGGTTGGCGCGGTCGGGGCCAAAGTCGGGGTTTAACGGCCGATCTAGAAGCCCTTCGAACTGCCCCTTTCTCAAGCTCGGTAGGTCAGCGGCGTGCTTCCCGCTTTCGCTCTTCTCGTAGAGAAAAATCGGAAGGTCATGGCGCGTCGCCAATTCTTCGGCGGTGTTTTTCGCAAACGAAAGCGCTTCCTCAGCCTCACCTTCAAGGACGATGAAAGGGCAGACGTCGAGAGCGCCTATCCGCGGATGAACGCCTTCGTGCTCGCGCATATCGATTGTGCCAAGAGCTTCCTCGGCAAGCGAGAACAGCGTCTTTTGGACGATCTCGGCCGAACCTGAGAATGCGGTTACTATTCGGTTGTGGTCTGGATCGGCTCCATCGAAATGCACGGCAGCGCCGTGGGCACGCAGGCGTGCTCGCATCTCGGCGAGCAAGATGTTATTCCGCCCTTCAGACCAGTTAGCGACGCAGAGCATCCGCAACTACAACCCCATGACGCTGTAGCCGGAATCGACGTAGATCGTTTGGCCGCTTACACCCTTGGAGAGGTCGGATAGAAGATACACCGACGTCGACGCGACTTCGGCTTGCTCCGCAGGGCGCTTGAGCGGTGCGCGCTCCCCGATGACCTCAAGAATGCCACTGAATCCTTTGATTCCTCTGGCAGACACGGTCATGATCGGTCCGGGGGAAACCGCGTTCACGCGAATGCCGCGCGCTCCCAAATCGAACGCAAGGTAACGGGTACTTGCTTCTAGGGCGGCCTTGGCAACGCCCATAACGTTATAGTTCGGCAGCACGCGTTGGCTGCCGAGGTAGGTCATCGTGATGAGGCTCGCGTCGTCAGCGAGAATCGGTTCCAGTGCTCGCGCCGCAGCCACGAACGAGTACGCCGAGGTCTCCAGCGCCACCCTGAAACCTTCGCGGGAGGTTTGAATGAACGGCTCTGTCAGGTCTTCGCGCAGGGCGAAGGCAACGCTGTGGACGACGAAATCGAGCTTGCCGAACTCGGCCTCCAGTTCGCCACGAGTGCGCTCAAGGTCTTCCTCTAAGTTCAAATTGCAGGTGAACATTTTCATGTCGGTGCCTTCGACCAGCTTCGCTGCCGAGCCCCCCATGCGCTCGTTCTGCACGCCGACGCCCACTTTTGCTCCCTCGGCGGCGGCAGCCTTCGCAATCGCCCATCCGATGCTCCGCTCGTTGGCAACCCCAAAAACGACGCCCTTCTTTCCCTGCAGCAAGCCCATCGCAAATGAGGTTACCTAACGCAACTGGCGAGTTCGGCGTATGAACTACCTGTGCGCAAGCACAAACGGAGTACAAAAGAACTATGAAGTGGATTGCATTAGGTGTAGTTGGAGCAACGGCGATGGGCCTTATCGGCTGTGACAAGCAGGAGTCGACTGCGAACGAGCTGGAAGACAAAACAGAACAGCATACGGATAGCAAGGCGTTCAACTGGGAGCCGGGTTTCAGCCGCGATCAGAAGATGATCGTATACGCTTCCGACAGGAGCGGCAACTGGGACATTTATATCCGCGACGCGAACGGTGAAAACGAACGTCAGTTGACGTCGGATTCCCACGAAGACCGCGAGCCGGCTTTTTCGCCTGACGGTCAAACGGTTGTCTTTGCCAGTAATCGCGACGGCAACTTCGAAATCTATACCGTGCCGGTGAACGGCGGGGATCCCGCTAGGCTCACTGACAGCGTGGGCGAAGACCGCGAACCCGTGTTCAGCCCTGACGGCACCAAAATTGCATGGGCAGCCTCTCGCGACCTTTACCGAAACATTTTCTACATGGACGCAAACGGCAAGAACGAGAAGCAGATCACGGGTACGGAGAAGGGGTGCTTCACTCCGGCTTGGAATGAAGACGGCACGCGCATCACCTATGTGGAAGGTGCATTTGTAGACGAGGAGAGCGGACAGTTCGAGGTGTTTACCATCAACCTTGCGGGCACCGACGTTGAGCAGATCACAGACAACAAGGCCGTGAACTGGGACCCGGTGTTCAGCGCCGATGGCAGCCAAATTGCGTTCGCCAGCAAACGCGCCGATAACTGGGATATCTACAAAATCGACCTTAAGACGAAGACCGAGACAAGGCTGACCGACGACACCGGACCTGATCAGGCACCGACCTTCGCGCCGGACAACCTCTCGATCCTGTTCGTTGCGGCTCGCGAAGGCGAAAGCTGGCAACTGTACGAGGTCGATGTCGCTGGTGGCAGCAAGGCAGTGCCGCATTTCGACAAGAAAGGCTAGGCCCGCCGCTTTGGAGTGCCTGCGAAAGGCACTCCAAAGGTAAAATCAATCTATGACGAAGGAAAAATGGAAGCCGGGCGATCGAGTAAGGGTCGTCACCCGCGAAGTGAATCGCGAAGACCGGCAAACCGCCCTATATTTCCACCACATGGCGGGGCTTACGGGCACAGTTACAAGTTACTACGGCATTGATGAAGTGGCTGTAAAAGTTGATCCAGACGCTTTTACCTCCGTGCTGGAAACTACACATAAAGAGGCTGTAAAGCGTATGCGCGCCAAGTTTCTGGATAGCCTCGGTGAAGAGCAAAAGAGGCGACTGACGAAGGAGGAAAAGCAGTTCAGTGCAAACCAAGTTATTCTTGTTCATGCGGATGACTTGGAGAACGGACCTGCGCCCGTTAAAATCGCTGCAGTCGTCGAAGAAGACGATGAAGAAGAGTTGGACACCTTTGATCCGACGAGCGTCCGACAAGACGTTCTCTACGACGATGCGGAAGTTCCCCAGGACAATCGGCGAACGACCGTTGCCGATATAGATGCACGCGAGCAGGCAGAACTTGAGCGACGAAAGAATTGACGCGCTCTTCGCTGCAGTTAAGACCGGAGATGAAACCGCTACGTTGTCGATTGTAGATAGCGATCCCGCGTTGATCGATTCGTACTCTGCGGGGGTCTCACCTATTCGAGCTGCCATTTATGCCGGTAATCGCGATTTGGCCCAAAAGATAGCAGATCGCTCGGCCATGCTTACATTGCACGATGCTGCTGCGCTTGGCCGCGCGAATCAGATCAAGCACGTGGAGGGCGAGGTGAACGCTTTTTCCGAGGATGGCTTCACACCTCTGACTTTGGCCGCGGCTTTTGGGAATTCAGAAACTGTTGCGGCGCTAATTCTTATGGGTGCCGATTTGCATTTGTTTTCGACGAATCCGAACATCAAGGTTGCACCGATTCACGCGGCCGCATTCGGGATGAACACTGGGGCGATCGAAACGCTCGTTGCATCGGGCGCGGATGTTGATTTGCGTTCTGAAGGCGGCTTTACAGCCCTGCATTCGGCTTCGCAAAACGGCGACACCGCAAGCGTTAGTGTTCTGCTCGGGTCCGGTGCTGATAAGGGACTGCGATCGGAAGAAGGGAAAACTGCCGCGGACTACGCAAGAGAGCAAGGGCATGATGAGTTGGCGGCCATGCTGGAAATCGGAGCACCTTAAAGCTTGGATTGGGTACAAGCGATCGTCATCGGTATCGTCCAAGGCGTTACCGAGTTTCTTCCGATAAGCAGCACGGCGCACGTACGCATCGTCCCGGAACTGCTCGGCTGGCAAGATCCGGGTGCAGCATTTACCGCGGTAATCCAATTAGGCACGCTGCTCGCCGTCCTGGTTTATTTTTGGAAAGACATTGTGCGTGTCGCCGGTAACTGGGCAGGCGGTCTCCGCGATGCTTCGAAGCGAGACGACAAGGATTATAGGCTCGGGTGGGCAGTTGTATACGGAACGATTCCAGTTTCGGTTCTGGGTTTCTTGCTAAAGGATTATATAGGCGAGGATTTTCGTAGCCTATATTTGATTGCAGCCATGCTTATCGCTCTGGCTCTGCTCTTGTGGCTATCTGAAAAGATGGCAAATCATGTGCGGAAGATCGACGACGTAAAGATTAGTGACGGTTGGGTTATTGGGTTCTGTCAAGCTCTTGCCTTGATCCCCGGAGTTTCTAGGAGCGGCAGCACGATCACAGGCGCATTATTCTTGGGGTTTGATCGCGAAACAGCTGCGCGCGTCAGTTTTCTTCTGAGCGTACCGGCGATATTTCTGGCAGGACTTTTCGAGCTAATCTCCGAGCGCGAACAAATAGCTGCCCTCGGAGCAGGTCCGGTGATCGTTTCGACCATTGCGGCGTTCATTTCAGGATATGTGTCGATAGAATTCCTTTTACGTTTCTTGCGAACTCGGTCCACATTTGTGTTCGTGGCTTATCGAATTGTTTTGGGCGTATTGCTTTTTGCGCTCCTTGCACAAGGAGTGATTAATCCTTGACCGGGATTCTAGCCCTCCAAGGCGATTTCGCGGCACACGCTAGGGCATTGGAAGCGTGCGGTGAGACTTGGGTCGAGGTGCGTACGCCGAGCGACCTCGACAGGTGTGAGCGCCTCATCATCCCCGGCGGAGAGAGCACTACGCTCGGAATCCTGCTGAAACTTGCGGGCTTGGACACGGCGATCCCGGACAGGATAAAGGAAGTAATGCCGGTGTGGGGCACATGCATGGGCATGATTTTGCTCGCAAAGGAAATCGAAGGCTCGGACCAGTTGCATTTTTCAATGCTGGACATTACAGTGCGGCGCAATGCTTTCGGCGCACAGGTTTTCTCGTTTGAGCAAGGCTTTGAAATGCGCGGCCTTGATGAGCCTGTTCACGGCGTTTTTATCCGCGCCCCCATTGTCACGCGCTTTGGCGAAAGCGTGGAGCCGCTGGCAGAGATAGATGATCAAATTGTCGCGGTGCGATCTGATAAAATCCTCGGCACGTCATTTCATCCCGAGCTAACAGGCGATACTCGCATTCACGAATACTTCCTATCGTTCTA
>JBDSVQ010000151.1:0-6059 GCA_039927135.1 Fimbriimonadales bacterium
AAGGACCTCCACGTGTTCAGCCAAGCGACGCCAGGGCACCTGAGATATGAGGGTCAATTCAATTGCGCGGGTTCTGAGACTTTGAGGATGCCGGATCGCGAAGGCAACATTCGTTCCTCAATTCGATTTCGTCTTACTCCCATCGTGACCAAGTAAAGGAAAGAGCGATGGGTCAGCGCATCGAGCTTAGTCTGCGCTCTGCCATGCGTGCCGGCCCACACCTCGACGCCTACGCCAAAAAAGCCTTCACCCTCGCCACCGGACTCACCATCGACTGGCAAGCAGACACCACCATCAACACCCTCACCGAACTCCGCCGCATCGCCGACTAGCCCATCAACCCAGCCCACCACCCAAACACCCTACCCGTCCGTTGCCCGTCCCCAAGAACCCCCAACAAAATCCAACTTCCTTGGTTGACCCACGCCCCCTGGCGTGCCGTAGTAATGGAAGCAGAAACAACCGCCATAACCCGAGGACTCCTCTAAATGTAAGTACTCACACTTAGAAGGCAAGGGGTGTATGCATCCTGGGTGTGAATATGAATCCTGAGCCAACGACTCCGACGATTCGGTCCTACGAAAACTCGCAAAAAACCTGGTAATCCCAAGTTCAAAACACGTTTTCTTAACACAATATAGACAGTTTCCCGTGGGACCAAATCCGGCTTGACCCATAATCTGGGCAGATGGATCTCCGAGAGGCGCTTAAAACGCGCGTTTTAGTTTTAGATGGGGCGATGGGAACGCGCCTCCAACAGCTTGGATACGAAGGCTCGCCCGCAGACCTGGCTTGCCTTCAGGCGCCTGATCTGGTCAAACAGATCCACGCCGAATACAGGGCGGCAGGAGCCGACGCGCTGGAGACCAACACCTTCAGCGCCAACCGCTTCCGCCTCCGCGCCGCCGGCCGCGTCGAAGACGCTGCCGAAGTCAACCGCGCAGCCGTCCGCCTCGCCCGCGAGGCCTGCGGCGGAGCCTACGTCCTCGGCGCGATCGGCCCATGCGGCAAGCCGCTGATGCCCATCGGCATCATCGACGCCGAGGAAGCCCGCGAGGCTTTCCTTGAGCAGGCACGCGCCCTCGCCGACGAAGGCGTGGACGGCTTCTTTTTGGAGACGTTCAGCGATCTCGACGAGCTCGCCATCGCTATGGCAGCCGTCAAGGAAGTCAGCGATAAGCCGATCATCGCCTGCAAAAGCTTCATCGAGGACGGCGAAACCCTCAGCGAGGGCTTCCCCCTCCGCGCCGCCAAGCGAATGCTCGAAATGGGCGCCGACGCCGTCGGCGCAAACTGCATCGTCGGCCCGCAACGGATGCACGACGTGATCCGCTGGATGGCGGAAGTCGGCGACGCGCCGATCGCGGCCCTGCCGACGCCCGGCATGCCGCAACTGGTTCGCAAGCAGCTTGCTTACGACACGTCGCCGGAATACTTCGGCGCCGCAGCCGCCCGCCTCGCCGAGGCAGGCGCAACGCTCATCGGCGGCTGCTGCGGCACAACGCCGGAGCACATCGCCGCGCTCTCAGAAGCGCTCAAGGACCGGGAATACCGAGTCCGCGCCCGCTCCCGAGCGGCCGAAGCTTCCGCCAAAAAGCCGCTCGAAACGGCAGAGCCGAGCAGTTTGGCTGGCAAACTCGGCAAGAAATTTGTCACGACGGTGGAACTGGACCTGCCACGAGGGCTTGACACGTCAAAAGTCCTCGCCGGCGCGGCCGCGCTGAAAGAAAAGGGTGTCGATACGATCGACATCAGCGACGGCGCTCGCGCCAGATTGCGCATGACGCCGGTGGCGATTTGCGAAATCATCCAGCGCGAAATCGGCATCGAAACGATGATGCACATCGCCTGCCGCGACAGGAACCTCCTGGCGCTACAGGCAGACCTTCTAGGAGCCCACGCGTTGGGATTACGCAACGTGTTAGCGATAACCGGAGACCCGGCAAACATCGGGGATTTCCCAAGCGCAACCAGCGTCTTCGATATCGACGCCATCGGGCTGGTTAGGGTGCTTAGCCGATTTAATGAGGGCATAGATATGGCCGGCAACAGCGTCGGCATGAAATGCGCCTTCACCATCGCGGTTGCGTTTAATCCGGTTGCGCAAAACATGGATCACGAAATGGATCGCCTCTGCCGAAAGGTGGACGCCGGCGCGCATTTGATTTATACGCAGCCGCTGTTTGAAAAGCAGCACGCAGAATTCGCCTGCGAAGCCGCGCACAAAGCGGGCTTGCCGATTCTAATCGGCGTCTTGCCGCTACGCAGCAAGCGTCACGCCGAGTTTATGCACAACGAAGTGCCCGGGATCGAAGTTCCGGATTGGTTGCGTAAACGCATGTCAGAAGCTTCTGAAGAAGACTCGCTGAGCGTGGGCATCTCGACCGCGCAGGAATTTGCCGTTGCGCTGCCCGGTATGGCGCAGGGCATTTATTTGATGCCGCCTTTCGGCAATCACAAAATCGCCGAAAGCGTTATCGAGGCTTTGCCAACCTAAGTCAATTCGTTCGAGTTTGGGGGCCATCAGACGAAGTTGTCATCGCTTGCTAAATCCGCGCGATTCGAGCCAACTCTTGAGGACTTCCCTACCTGTTAGGTGGTGATTGTCAACTCGCCTACCGGAGCGCATGCTCCAAGTGACGTCGGCTTTCATTTCTTGAGATTCGTAAAACGCCGTCATACGATCGTCGTATTCTGCGAGGTCGATTCCATCTGGGTATCGCTCCTTGAACCAAACGGCGTCCTGCGCAAGCCGCGGTTTAATGTCGGATGTTGCGTCCTCGATCGGATATCCAACGCAAAGACCGAATGGGCAGAACGTCCCATCGGGCAAGTTCAGAAGTTCGGCAATTCTTGCCGGATCGTTGCGCATCGCACCAATGTAACAAATGCTTAGCCCCATCGATTCGGCGGCGCAAACCATGCGTTCGGCCGCGAGTGCCACGTCGATAATTGCCATGGTGAAGAATTCTTTGTAATCGAGCCCGTCTGCATTTTCGCCAACAGATTGGGCAGCGATTCTTAGACGATTGTGGTCCGCTAAAAACGCGAAGAACCACGGCGCGCTGCGCACCTGACGTTGGTCGGCAGCCGCCACGGCGAGTTGCTCGCGTAATTCTGGGTTCTGAATGCTGATAACCGACCAAAGTTGCAAATTGCTACTTGTCGCTGCACTTTGTGCGGCACCGACCAACGCTTGAATAGTTGATTCAGGAATTTCTCGATCAGAGTAATCGCGCACGCTGCGATGCCTAAGAAATAGCGGATCAAATGGTTCTGACGGCGGCTCAGAACTGAACCGCTTTTGCCACGCCGTTTTGAAATCCTCGTTAAACATCGCTGCGATTCAGGGGTGTTATCAGCGGTGCAATCGCGGTCAAGGCTTCTTCGACGCCTGGTCGAAATGTAGTTTCACTTGCTTGCATCGTAATTCGGTTTAGATCGAACTTGCAGGCCGCCGCGAGGATTGAGGCTTCAGTCGGGGCCATGTTCCAATCTGCTCGCATTCCTCGGACGAAGTCTGCGGATTGAGGCGCCTCGGGTAAGACCCACTTGGTTAGAGTATTGCCCGCCGGCTCGCAGCACGGGCACTCGCCGGTCTCAGCCCAAGCGTAGTGCAGTGCGGCGGCTATTCGCAGGGCAACCAATCGCGGCTCCGACACGCCGAGCCGGTGCGCGGTGGCTACCGCGTAACTGGCGGTTCGCTCGCCATGGCCTTCAAGTTTTGGGAAACGCTCGTCGGCTCGGCGCGCCATCTCCTGCAATTCTCGGGTCAAGCCAATGCCCTTTTCAATTCATGGATCAGGGGGTCAATGTCTTGCTCTTCCACCGCGCGCAGATCGAGCCAAAACGTTCCTTTTTCGATGTAGCCGATGAGGGGCACGTCGCCGTTTCTCAGAGAGGCAGCGAGGGCTTCGGGCTCCATACCAATAAAACCGATGCGGATCGAAGGAAGGGTGACGCCGGGTAGCGAACCGCCGCCGGGCTCGCAGGTGCCGGGGCCAACTTCCCCTTGACCGACTGCCCTGATAATCCGCTCCGCCGTTGTCTTCATCTCGTCGACTGTGCGGCTCAGTGCTCTATAGGTCGGGATTTCCTCCCACTTGTTGTCGGCAGCGAGCCGCAAGGTTGCCTCCAGGCCGGCCGCGGTTAGTTTGTCGATACGTAGCGCTCGCGCCATCGGGCTCTTTTTCAATTTGCCGATGTGGTCGGCTGATCCAAGAAGAATGCCGGCCTGGGTGGCGCCTAGGAGCTTGTCGCCGCTCGCCGTGACCACGTGTGCGCCGCCTTGCAGGGATTCCGTGAGTGTCGGTTCATGCGGCAAGCCGATGTCTTCGGAGTTGAACAGACATCCGCTTCCGACGTCGTCAATGAGGACCAATCCTTTCTCGTTGGCGAGGGCCGCGAGTTCTTCTGCCGTGGGTTCGTCCACGAAGCCGGTTATCTTGAAGTTGCTGGGATGGCAGCGCAGGATGACGCGGGTGTCAGCTTGGATTGCGTCTGCATAGTCGGAAAGTCGCGTTTTGTTCGTGCAACCGACGTCAAGCAGCCGAGCACCCGCGGCCGCCACGACATCGGGCATGCGAAATGCCCCGCCGATCTCGACGCTCTGGCCGCGGCTCAGAAGGACGCTTCCGCCTGCTGCGAACGTGTGAACCGCGAGCAGTACGGCGCCAGCGTTGTTGTTCACGACGATGGCAGACGCCGCTCCGGTGAGTTCGCGTAGCAAGGATTCAAGGGGTGCTTGGCGGTCGCCGCGGCGACCTGTTTTAAGGTCGATCTCAAGCGTCGAATGACTGCTGGCGACCCTGTGAATCGCTTCGACGGCCTCTTTGGATAGACGAGACCTGCCGAGGCCCGTGTTCATGATCGTGCCGCTGCAATTGATCGCGGGGCGGTGCGGGGATAGCTCGAAGCCGTCAGCAAGTTGCACGGCGCGGGCAAGGATTGATTCAATCGGCATACCGTTGCGTGCCTCATTGACCGCTTGTCGTGCCGCCAACAGAGCGGTTCGGTGTGGGAACGACGCCAGTTGGGGCTCCGAAAGCAGCTTATCGATGCCGGGCAGGCGGCTTAGTTCGCTCATCTGCGTTCATTCTATCCGTCTCACAGACCTTTGGCTTGCTCCAAAGCGTCTATACTTTGAGACAGCAACATGAACCTTCCCCTCGCATTTCTGCAAATGACCGAGATCATGTGGATCGCCGTCATCATCTTGGTGCTCTTCGGAGGATCGAGGATCCCCGCGCTCATGCGGTCGATCGGGCGAGGCGCCGGCGAGCTTCAAAAGGGCATGGAAGAGGGCAAGACACTGATGAACAAGTCCATCAATGACCCCGAGCCTGATTCCGAGAACAAGGCCTGAGCAGCCAGCTCTTCGCTTGGCAGGGCTTCTCGGTAGAAATCTCCGAGGAGTGGCGCCCGGCAGCCCTCACCGGCAATCGCTCCCAAGGATACGTTCGATTTGAAGCGGGTGCGCACGATTTGTTGCAGATTAGGTGGGAAAGCTGCAAGAATCAGCCCTCGGACCTGCTGGCTCGCGCCCAAAAATACTTGATGGGATTGCAGCAGGCCGCCAAACGCAGGAAGCAGAGCCTGACGCATACGAGTCACGAATCGCCCGAAGGAGTCGAGTTCAAATGGAACGCGGAAGCAAAAGGGGCGGGGCGGCTTCTTTACGACGCGACCACCTCACGGGTTCTCATACTCGAGCGATCCGGGGGCAAGGGCAGTTCGATTGTCACTGAGGCACATCGAATCTTCGACTCGTTTCGCTCATATGTTGGAGAGATTCCATGGTGCATTCTTGGGTTCGAGGTTCGTCTGCCGGATGACTTTCAACTCGAAAAGTTCAAGTTTCTGACCGGAAGGGCAACACTTCACTTCAAGGCGAAAGGAATCGATCTAACGGCGGAGCGTTGGTCGCTGGCCGACGCAATCTTGAAGAAGCACGACATTGCTTCTTGGGCGAAAGGGTTGATTGGAAACGGAGAGGTTTTGGCGATGGAAGAAGGATTGGTCCTACGAATCCCGCCTAAACTTCCGGCGGCTCGGGCCAT
>JBDSVQ010000152.1:0-5628 GCA_039927135.1 Fimbriimonadales bacterium
CAACCAAGAAAGCATCCGGCTGGGAATTCTCCGCAAGCAGGAGCAGCCTCGAGTCGGAACGGGCCAAGCGCTCCAGAGCCTTCTCATCCTCACCGGCGTGGTAAAGCGTCAATGCCCTGCGCCGCGATTGGTTCGTTCCCGCCCAATCAAGCAGCGCGGTGTCACGCGTAACCGCGTCTGCGACGAAAAGTTTGTAAAGCCGCTCCTCGCAGCCGAGGAGCCTGCCGACAGCCAGCAGCGAACGCCGACGGGCCACGTCCGTCACCAAGCCGCCGCTCGCGGCAAGGATCGCCTGGATGTCTTCGCGAGAGCCGACCGTAGCAAGGGCATATGCAATTTCGCCCACTGCCTCGTCGGCCTGGTTGAGCAGCATCCGCAGCATGGGTGCGGTTTCCTCCAACCCGAGGTCCGCAGAAGCTTCGGCAGCCGCCACCCGAACGGACGGATACGGGTCAATCAAGGCGTTGCCAACGACCTCGGCACACCGCCGATCGCCGATCAGGCGCAACGCTTGGATCGCCGCCCGCCGAAGCTCGGGGTCTTTCGCCGCCGCTGCCTCCATCAAGGCGTCGAGGGCATCCGGCGAGCGAAGCCGCCCAAGCGCCTTCGCACTCGCGCGCCGAAGGCTGCTAGAAGGGTTCTCGAGAAGCGAAACCAGCGACGGAACAGCGGAAGCGTCCCCGATCAGGGCAAGCGCCTCCACCATTTCGTCCTCAACAAGCAGCGGCTGCTCCTCGATTAGCCGCTGTAGCGCAACGGACGCCTCCGGCCCGCCGATGCGTCCGAGCGCCTCCGCAGCCTCGCGCCGCAACCGCGGCGAAGGGTCGATCAATAGGGCAGTCAGCTCGCTCTCAGCCATCGTCATTCGCGAAACGGCGAGGTCGCGAATCGCGCGCTCTTTTTTATCGATGTCGCCGGTCGTCCCTAGCCGTCGCATGGCGATCACGCCCCGCGGCCGGATATTGGCGATCTGGCGCAAAAATCCGCGCACGCTGGACGACGTAGGATCTCTGACCAGCACGAGAAACCCGACGGCAACGACCCGCATGCCGCTGTTCAAAAGAAACAGCATTTGGTACCGCGCCTCGCTCGTCATCATGCCAAGCGTGCGCTGCATAATTTCGCCACCGATCATTTGCCCGCCAAAGCCGACAATGGCAATCACCGCCTGCGAAAGCGCAATCGCCGCGGAACGCAAGGCGGGCGAAGAATTCGCAAGAATAATATTGCCCTGCGCAACGGCGACGCCGGTCCAAGAAAAACCCGAAATCGCGTGCCCGATCATTAAGATGGGCAAATTCCAATTACCCAGCGAAGGGTCGCACAAAACCCAAGTAATCGGACCCAAGGAAATCAATAAACCGGATGCGAACAAAACAGGTTTATTCCCGTACTTATCGCTGAAATACCCCCACATAGGGGCGCTCAATAAACTCGCAGCAGCATGAAACCCACCGAAAACTTGGAAGTAAACAAAATCCAATTTGAGAACTTCACGACCGTAAGGAAAGAAGAACGGCGCAGCAAGCGTTTGGCCAATGACAAAAACTACTAGGAAAATGAGTAGGCGAACGAAGTTCTTATCCCGAAGTGGCGCCGTGATGCCAGTAAGGTCCGCCTTAAAGGACTTGTTTTGTACGACCGCGTGCCGCGTATCCGGCATCCTCCAATAAACCGCATAACTTATTAAACCGCACACGACGCCGATGCCGAAAAGAATCGACAAGCCGAGCGCGAATTCGCCCGACCGATCCATCCAATCCAGGAATACACTGGCGGGGAAACCGACGGCCGCACCGGTAATCGTCGCAAGCCCGATGCGACGGCTGAAATAGTATCCGCGGTGCGAATCTGGAACTAGAAAGCTGAGCCACGCGGTGTAAGTAGCAGAAACCAAAAAATTCGCGATCGCTGAAATGACGATCGCGGCGATGAGTAGCGACAGACTCGGAAAAAAGACTGGCGCAAAAACAATCGGAATCCAAGCAAGCCGCCAAAACAAGCCACCAACCGAAACAAATCTTTTGTAACTTGCAAACCGCTCGCCCAGAATGCTTCCCGGCAATTGCATCACGCCAAGCACAACCGGCAGCGACGCGAGCAGCGCCAGCATCCTCGGTGTCGCGCCCATTTCCAGCGCAAACGCCTGTTGGAAATTGCCGCCCACAAGCGTCGCAAACGCGGTCGCGAGGACCATGTCCACGTTCGCTGTTTTCAGCGCTCGGAGATTATCTAGGCGATCGGGTGCTGCCAATCTCTACGCCGTTTCGACCACGATCTTGTCGTTCGTGTAAACACAAATCTCGGAAGCCGTCAGCAACGCCTCTCTGGCAATCTCTTCGGCGCCCATCGGTGTGTGTTTTCTTAGCGCTCTCGCCGCCGCAAGCGCGAAAGCGCCTCCGGAGCCGATTCCCGCGAGTCCGTCATCGGGCTCAATCACGTTGCCGTCTCCGGATAGGACCAAAATCGTGTCAGATTCAGCAACGATCATCATCGCGTTCAGATTACGAAGAACACGGTCAGTGCGCCAATCCTTCGCAAACTCGACCGCAGCCCTCCGCAGGTTGTTTGGGAACTGCTCGAGTTTCGATTCGAATCGATCCTGCAACGCCTGTGCGTCCGCAACGCTGCCGGCAAAACCCGCGATAACTTTGTCGTTAGTGAGCCGACGCACTTTCCTCGCCGTGTGTTTCATGATCGTGCCCTGGTCGCTCATGGTCACCTGGCCATCCGCGGCAACCGCCACCTTTCCATCTCGTAACACAGCAATAACGGTTGTCGACCGGATCATGCGTGGATTCTACGCCACAATCCTTATGTGCCGAAGTTGGCGGAAATCCGCAATCTTCAAGTCGCCTCACTCGTTGCGACGGCTGTCCTCGGCGCGTTCGTGATTTTTGGCAGCCCTCCCGCATGGCTGCTTTCGGTTCCGCTTTCGATTTTCATAGTGTCGGTCCTCCTCAGTTTTCGCACCGAAAGCACGTCCCGCGTTCGCGAAGCTCCCGTAGAAAGCAGTCCCGAAGCCGCTGAGCACGCAATCATCGAAAGCCTCGATCAGGCGATTATCGTCTGCAACTCCGAAGGAGTTGTCAAACTGCGAAACACAGCCGCCAAACAACTTTTTCGCGCTACCTCGCTGATGGGGAAAAACCTGCGGCACATCGCCATGAGCGAGGACCTCGTCGCCACGATCGACGAAGCCCTTCGGTCCCAGTCGAACACGCCGATAAGCCGCGAGTACGCCGTCGACTATCCTGAGCCGAGAAGCCTCCGGGTGCGCGCGATACGTGTGGGTGATAACGTCGCGCTGATGATTGCCGACGTTTCCGACATTCGCCGCCTCGAAACGGTAAGAAGCGATTTTGTTGCTAACGTTAGCCACGAACTGCGCACTCCCATGGCATCCATACGTGCCATGGCTGAAACGATTGAGGACGACCCCGAGATAACGCTCTCCGAGCGCAACGCCTACTTGGCAAAAATCATCGAAGAAGTTGACAGGCTCACGCTGCTTTCGGAAGATCTGTTGACCCTCGCTGCCGCTGAGACCACTCCGATGGAGAACAGCGAAATTGACCTAGCGGAAATCGCACGTTACGTCGTTCAACAACTCGAGCAGACCGCATTCGCCAAGGGGCTGGGGTTGCACATCGAATCTCCGAAATCCCAGCCGGCGCTTGGGGACGGGCCGCAGGTCATCCAGGTGGCTCTCAATCTTCTGCAAAACGCGATTCGCTACACAAATGCGGGCGATATCCACATTCGCGTGTACGAAGAAGGGGAAGATGGCGTTCTTGAAGTGAGCGATACGGGCATCGGCATCGGCAAAGAGCACCTTCCGCGAATCTTCGAAAGATTTTACAGAGTCGACGCGGCACGGTCGAGCGCGACCGGCGGCACAGGGCTCGGCTTGGCCATCGTCCGTCACATCACGGAGGGTCTTGGAGGCAAGGTGGAAGTTGAAAGTGAACTTGGTCGAGGCAGCACTTTCAGGGTGCGTCTACCTCTTTAACGAAAAATCTCGGAAATTCTCTTGACAACTTCTACATCACTATGTATAATCTTGTCTACTAAGGGCGAAACGCCCTCGGGAGGATATCATGAGAGCCACAAAGAACGGCAACGCACTGACGATTGATATGGACGAACTAAGCAAGAGCGCAGGGGATAAGGAACGAGCGCTGAGCATTGCGCTCAGTCAGGTAGAGAAGCGATTCGGCAAGGGAGCGATCATGCCCCTTGGAGATACCGCCGCGCAAAAGGTGGACGCGATTCCAACCGGCTCGATCAGTTTGGACATGGCCCTAGGAGTCGGCGGAGTGCCGCGCGGTCGGATGACCGAGATCTACGGCACCGAAAGCTCCGGCAAGACCACGTTGGCCCTTCACATCGTTGCTGAGGCGCAAAAGCGAGGCGGGTTGGCGCTTTTCGTGGACGCTGAGCATGCGCTCGATGTCGAATATGCACGTGCCCTCGGCGTCGATGTTGACAAGCTCTACATTTCACAACCCGCGACCGGCGATGAAGCGCTTGAGATCATGGACGCCGTAATACGATCCGGAGCGGTTGACGTCGTTGTCTTGGATTCCGTAGCTGCACTGGTGCCGAAGCAAGAGATCGAAGGCGAGATGGGTGACGCGTTCGTTGGAATTCAGGCGCGCATGATGTCTCAGGGATTGAGAAAGCTCGGCGGAAGTGTTAGCAAGACCAAGACCGCGGTGATCTTCATAAACCAGCTTCGCGAGAAGATCGGCGTGCTTTACGGTAACCCCGAGGTGACACCGGGCGGCAGGTCGCTGAAGTTCTGGGCGTCCGTTCGGCTCGAAGTTCGCCGTGCGGAAACGCTGAAGGATGGCACCGAAGCGATCGGCGCACGGACGAAGGTCAAGGTCGTGAAAAACAAAGTCGCGGCGCCGTTCAAGGCTGTAGAGTTCGACATCCTGTTCGGCAAGGGAATCAGCAAGGCCGGCGACCTGATTGACGTTGCCAACCAGCTCGGCATCGTCGCACGGAGTGGCACGTACTACAGTTTGGGTGAGCTTCGGTTGGGCCAAGGGCGAGACAACGCTCGGAGGTTCCTAGAAGACAATCCGCAAATCCTGGAAGAAATCGACCAGAAGGTTCGTGCCGAGATGGCTGCCAAACGAGCCGCCAACTATGCCGGACCTGCCGTCGTAGAGGATGAGGAAGAGCCGGAAGACGAATAAACACCTAAGGGCGAACTGATGCAACCGCAGAGCAACACGTTCGCCCTCGCCTTGAAACTCCTAAAAGCGCGGGATCGCTTCGAATCGGAAGTACGCGGCACTCTGACCGCCGCATCCTCCCCAACTTCCGAAATCGACGAGGCGATCGCCGCGCTTCGTCGTATGGGGTTTCTCAACGACGAGCGCCTCGCGGCCCGAACAGCCGAGAGGTTATCCGCCAAACTCTGGTCTCGTGAGCGCATCCGCCGGCATCTCGAACACCTGGATGCCCCAACCGAAACAGTTGCCACGCTCCCAAGCGATGCCGATACCGCCCGAAGCCTCGCGACAAAGAGCGGGAAGCACGGCCCTGCGCTCGCAAGAAAGCTCTTGTCGGCGGGGTTCGACTCCGAAATAGTGCGCCAAATCTGCGAGAGCGACT